>NZ_JBFAYB010000103.1:0-28551 GCF_040681075.1 Streptomyces sp. NPDC051907
GGGGGGGCGCCCCCCGCGGGGGGCGGGGGGGGGGGGGGGGGGGGGGGGGGGGCCGCGGCCGGGGCGCCGGGGCTCCGCCCCGGACCCCCGCGCCTCAAGCGCCGGCGGGGCTGGACGTGCGCCTCAAGCGCCGGCGGGGCTGGACGTGCGCCTCAAGCGCCGGCGGGGCTGAACGTGCGCCTCAAACGCCGGCGGGGCTGATTTCAGCCCGTCCGGCGATTGAGGACACGCCCGAAGGGCGTAACCGCCAGCCGCAGGCGGGGCTGGGGCGCCTCGATCGGGGGCTCGTTGCCCTGGCGCAGGGGCCGAGAGTCAGTGGTGACATGGGTTGCCTCAACTGGTATGCCCCATAAGGGCGTTACTCCAGAGACCCGGAGGGACCATGCGCACGCACTTACGTGCACTGCTGACCACCGTCGCCATCCTCGCTTTGTCCGCCGCCGGCGCCGCCGTCCCCGCAGCGGCCCACCCCGCGCAGAGACCCGCTCCCCAGCCGCCGCTCGTCGTCGACGGTGGGGCGTGGCAGGCCGGGCACCTTCAGGGCATGGCCCTGGACCGGCGCAAGGGGTTCATGTACTTCTCGTTCACCAATCTGCTCGTCAAGACCGATCTGAGCGGCAGGCCCATCGGCTCCGTCACCGGTCTGACCGGGCACCTCGGCGACCTGGACTTCAACGAGAAGGACGGCCGGGTCTACGGCTCCCTCGAGTACAACGCGGCCAACGCGTTCTACATCGCGATCGTCGACGGCGACCGCGTCGACCGTATGAACATGGACGCCCAGACCACCGGCGTCATGACGACCGTTCACCTCAAGGAGGTCGTGCGCGACTACAGCGCCGACATGAACGGCGACGGCGTCTTCGACGGCGACACGGGCGAGACCCTCGACCACCGCTATGGCTGCAGCGGCATCGACGGAGTCGCGTTCGGGCCCGCGTTCGGGAAGAGGTCCGGGCAGCAGCTGCTGACCGTCGCGTACGGCGTGTACCGCCATGCCGGCCGCGCGGACAACGACCACCAGGTCCTGCTCCAGTACGACGTACGCCGCTGGAAGAAGTACGAGCGGCCGCTGAGCGAGTCCGCGCCGCACACCAGCGGGCCGCGGTCGCCCGACGGCAAGTACTTCCTCTACACCGGCAACACCACCTATGGCGTGCAGAACCTGGAGTACGACGGGCACAGCGGCAACTGGCTGCTCGCGACCTACCGGGGGACCAAGCCCGCCTTCCCCAACTACTCCCTCTTCGTCGTCGACGGCGACAAGCGCCCGGTGTGGGGCGAGGTCCGGGGCCAGGCGCGCAAAGAGTACGGAAGGCTGCTCTCGCTGCTGCCTCAGGGGCTGCACCATGAGCCGTCGGGGACGTACGGCTGGCAGTCGCCCGGCCAGTACGGGCTGCTCTCGCTCGACGACGGCCGTTTCTACCTCGGCGAGGCCGGCAAGATCAGCGACGGCGGCGTCGTCAAGGAGTGGGGCAAGGCCGTGATGCACCGCTGGACGGGCGCGACGCCGACTCCCTTCGCCAAGGTCGTCCCGCCGGCTCGGCAGGAGTGACGGCGCCGCGTCGCCCACGCACTAGGCGCACCAGGAGCGCTCAGGTCTCCAGCGGCGCTCGGCGCCGGGCCGTCGTCGCGAACGCCGTCGCCATGGCGAGCACCAGGCCCGCGACCAGCAGCAGCACTGCGGCAGGGGACCAGTGCGCCCGGAGCAGCCACGCGCCGAGGACGGCGCCGGCGAAGAGCGCGAGGATGGCGACGCTCCTGCGCATCCAGGCGCGGCTGCCGTAGCCCAGGGAGGCGTCGTGGCCGAGCGGTGAGCCGCTGACCAGCGCGGTCATCGCTCGGGTCGCCACGGTGGTGGGCAGGTCCGGCACATGGGCCCGCATCGTCGTCACGTTGTGCATGCCCATGGCGAGCGCCACCACGGCGATCACCGCGGCATGCCGCGCGGAGGGATCGCCGGCCGCCCGTTCGAGCCCCCATGCCAGAAAGCCCGCGCCCGCCAGCAGCGCGGCCTCGACGAACACTCCGAGGACGAGCCACCGGCGGCCGCGGGCGTCCAGCAGCGACTCCAGACGCGCGCCGAGCATGGCGCCGAGCACGAACGCCGCGAGCGAGATGGCCGGAATGACGGTCTGCACGCCGCCTTGGCCCGCCAGACCGAAGCCGAGGAAGAGCAGATTGCCCGTCTGCATCGCTGTGAAGGCGGGCCCCAGGGCCAGCAGGGTCACGGCGTCGAGCATGCCCGTCGTCAGGGTCAGCCCCGCCATCAGGGAGGTGAGCTCGGGGCGGGTGGTGTCCAAGCGCGCTCCTCGGCCGGCGGACCGCTGCTGCGGGCGGCGGTGTCCGGCAAGTGTCCGCACCCGCCGGGTGCCGCCCGCGTCATTGCTCCAACCGTGGGCCGGACCCGCCCGGCCCCCGTGCCGCGCCGGCCCCCGCGCCCGGCCCGCTACTTCACCGAGCCGGCCATCACGCCCTGCACGAAGTGCCGTTGGAAGGCGAAGAACACGACCAGCGGCACCACCACGGACAAGAACGCGCCAGGCGCGAGCACCCCGATGTTGCTGCCGAACTGCCGCATCTCCGACTGCAGGGCGACGGTCAGCGGCTGCGACTCGCTGTCGGCGAAGAGCAGCGCGACCAGCATGTCGTTCCAGACCCAGAGGAACTGGAAGATCGCCAGGCTCGCCAGGGCCGGCCGGCCCAGCGGCAGGATCAGCCGCGAGAAGATCCGCCACTCGCCGCCGCCGTCCATCCGGGCCGCCTCCAGCATCTCCTTCGGGATCTCCGCGAAGTAGTTGCGGAGCAGGAAGATGGCGAAGGGCAGTCCATAGGCGACATGGAAGAGGATCACCCCGGGGATGGTCCCGAACAGGCCGACCGCGCCGAAGAGTTTCGCCACCGGCAGCAGCCCGATCTGCACGGGCACCACCAGCAGGCCCACGACCACCAGGAAGACGGCGTTGCGGCCGGGGAACTCCAGCCAGGCGAAGGCGTATCCGGCCAGCGCCGCGATGCCGACGACCAGCGCCGTGGCGGGCACCGAGATCAGCACCGTGTTCCAGAACGCCTGCGTGATGCCGGAGTCCTCGAACAGGGCGGTGTAGTTGTCCAGCGAGAGCTGACTCGGGTCGGTGAGCGCCGTCCACCAGCCGTCCGCCGCGTTGTCGCGCTCCGAGCGCATCGAGGACAGGAACAGGCCCGCGAGCGGGGTGATCCAGACCAGCGCCACCACGATCAGCACGGCCTGGACGATTCCGTTGCCCAGCCAGCCGGCCACCTTGCTGCGGCCTCGCCTGCCCGGGGGCGGCGCCGTGGGCGCCGAAGGCGCGGCCGGGTCCGCCGCGGGGGCGCGTTCTATGGTGCTGTGACCGCTCATTTTCCGCTCCCTCGGAAGCGCCGTACGTTGAAGATCATGGCGGGCACCACCAGCAGGAGCAGCAGCACGGCCAGGGCGCTACCGAGCCCCTGGTTGTTGCCGCCGCCGAAGGACACCAGCCACATGCGGGTGGCGAGCACGTTGGCCTCTTCCTGGACCGGTCCCGGCGCGATGATGTAGACGAGGTCGAAGACCTTCATCACATTGATCACCAGGGTCACGAAGACGACCGTCAGCACCGGGGCGAGCAGCGGCACGGTGATCTTCCGGAAGATCTGCCACTCGTTGGCCCCGTCCATCCGGGCCGCCTCCAGCGCGTCCCGGGGCAGCGCCGCGAGGCCGGCCGCGATCAGGACCATCGAGAACCCGGTCCAGATCCACAGATACGCGCCGATGATGGCCGGGGTGACGAGCGCGGGCGAGAGCCAGGAGACGCCCTGGTAGGGCGCGGCGAAGTTCTCGCCCGGAAGCCGCACGGAGTACGAACCGGCCTCCAGAGAGCGGAAGTCGAACGAGCCGTCGGCGGCCGTGGTCGCCTTCGCGGCCACCTTGCCGTCCCGGACCGCCTCGACCGACATCCCCGGCAGCCCCTTCTCGGCCGGGTCGACCTTGCCGGGCTCGCCCTTGCCGCCCGGGGTGAAGTCCAGGTAGACCACGCCCCTGAGCCCGTCGGCGGACGGCTCGGCGGCGGAGGCCGCCTGCGCGGGCCGCGCCTCGGCGGGGATCTTGTCGGGGGCCACGCCCACGAAGCCGAGGCTGACGGAGCGTCCGGTGCTCACCGCCTGGGAGGTGAGGTACCCCCCGCCCTCGTCCTTGGCCAGGCCCCCGCCCTCGCGGGCCCGGGCGGTGGGGTAGGCGGCGCGGTCGTTGAAGACGTCGTGGACGCCCACGGTCACCGCGTTGAGCACGCCCCGGTCCGGGTCCTCCTCGTAGGCGAGCCGGAAGATGATCCCGGCGGCGAGGAAGGACACGGCCATGGGCAGGAACAGCACCAGTTTGAACGCGGTCGCCCAGCGCACCTTCTCGGTGAGCACGGCGAGCACCAGGCCGAGGCCGGTCAGCAGGACCGGCGCGACCACGACCCAGATGGTGCTGTTGCGGATCGCCTTGAGCGTCGCCGGATCGTCGAAGATCTCCGCGTAGTTCGCGCCGCCGACGAAGCGGTCGCCGCTCGCGTCGAAGAGGCTGCGCCCGGCCGAGAACAGCACCGGGTAGACGACCAGCGCGCCGAGCAGCAGCAGGGCGGGCAGGACGAACACCACCGCGATGTTGCGCCTACGGCGCAGGGCCCGGCGCCGGGGGTCGTCCGCGGGCCCCCGCCGCGCCGGCGCGGCGGGGGCGGACGGGGGAGCGGATGCAGTGACAGCCATGGTGGGAAACCTCAGTTCCGGTACGCCTTGGCCGCCGCGGCTTCCAGCTTCGCCGCGGTCGCCTTGGGGTCGGAGGAGTCGCGCAGGAAGTCCTGGAGCAGCTTCCACTCGCCCGCGCCCTTGGTCCCGCCGAACGCGGCCGGCGCCTGGTCGGACATGTCGAAGCGGACCGTGTCCCCGGCCCCGACCAGCGACTTGGCCGTCTCACGGGTGGTGTCGTCGGCGTACGCTGCGGGGTCGACGTCCTTGTTGGGCGACAGGAAGCCGCCCGCGCCGGCCCAGACCGAGGCCGCCTCGGGCGTCGCCAGGAACTCCAGGAGCTGCATGGCGGCCTTCTTGTTCTTGCCGTCCTTCAGCGCCACGGCCGCGTCGCCGCCGCTGACCACGGGGGCCTTGCCGCCGTCGACCGCGGGGAAGGGGAAGAACTTGGCGTCCTCGCCGAGCTTCTTGCCGTACTCGTCCTTGGCGATGCCGCCGACGAAGTCGCCCTCGTAGACCATGCCGGCCTTGGGCTCGGGCCCGAAGACCTGCTCGACGGAGGCCGGGAAGTCGGTGCGCAGCGCCCCGCTGGAGCCGCCGGCGACGAGCCGCTTGTCCTTGAACACCTCGGCCAGCGTGGTGAGCGCCTTGACGACGCTCTCGTCGGTCCACTTGATCTTGTGCTGGGCGAGCTGGTCGTACTTCTCGGGACCGGCCTGGGAGAGGTAGATGTTCTCGAACCAGTCGGTGAGGGTCCAGCCGTCCTCGCCGGCGACGGAGAACGCCGGCAGACCGGAGTCGGCGACCGTGCGGCCCGCGGTCAGCATGTCCTTGTAGCTCTTGGGCTCGCTGACGCCGGCCTGCTCGAAGGCGCTCGGGCTGTACCAGACGGTCGACTTGTGGGCGGCCTTGAAGTAGAGGCCGTAGTACGTCTTGTCGACGGTGCCGTAGTTCTTCCACACCTCGGCGAGGTTCGCCGACGCGGTCTTGGACGCCTTGGCCGAGAGCGGCTCGAGCCAGCCCTCCTTGGCGAACTGCTGGAGCACGCCGACCTGGGGCACCATCACCACGTCGGGGGCGTTGCCGCCCTCGATCTTGCTGCCGACGAACGTGGAGACGTTGTCCCCGGTCGGCACGAAGACCGTCTTCGCGCCGGTCTGCTCCGTGAAGGCGTCGAGCACCTTGCGGAAGTTCTTCTGCTCGCTGCCGGTCCACACTCCGGCGACGGTCACGGTCTGGCCGCTGAGAGCCTTGTCGCCGGCCGGGCCGGTGGTCCCGCCGCCGCACGCCGTCGCGGCGAGGGAGAGGGTGATCGCCGCGGACGCGGCCGCGATGGTCCGGCGGTTCGTGCTGTGTCGTCGCATGGTGAGAGTCCTTCCGAGAGGCTGGAATGGAGCGGGAGGTTCAGGGGGTGGGACAGTCGCCCGTCCACCAGGCGGCGGTCGCGCCGGGGAGCACGCCGTCGGGGCAGGGGCCGCTGGAGAGCAGCGGGGTTCCGGAGACCGGAGCGGGGACGGGCTCCGTTCCGAAGTTGACGGCGCAGACCAGTCCGTCGCCGCGGACCATGGCGAGCACCTGCGGCGGCGACTCCAGCCAGCGCAGGCTTCCCTCGCCCAACTGCGGGAGGCTGCGGCGGAGTTGGAGCCCGTCGCGGTACAGGTGCCAGAACGACCGGGTGTCGGACAGCGCCCGGTCGGTGGCGTGCTCGGCGAACCACTCGGGCTGCGGCAGCCACGGCCGGGCGCCGGCCGCGCCCTGGCTGAAGCCGAACGGCGAGGCGTGCCCCGACCAGGGCAGCGGCACCCGGCAGCCGTCCCTGATGTGCTTGCGGCTGCCCGTGCGGTGGAAGATCGGGTCGGTGAGCACATCGTCCGGGAGGTCCAGGACCTCCGGGAGGCCGAGCTCCTCGCCCTGGTAGACGTACGCGGCGCCGGGCAGCGCCAGCATCAGCAGGGCGGCGGCCCGGGCGCGCGCCGAGCCGAGGCCGCTGCCCTCGACGCCGGGCTCGCCCGCGTAGCGGGTGACCGTGCGGATCTGGTCGTGGTTGTTGAGCACCCAGGTGACCGTGGACCCGGTTCCCGCGATGTCGCGTATCGCCTCCGTGATCGTCGCGCGGAAGGCGTCGGCGTCCCAGGGGGCGCTGAGCAGGTCGAAGAAGAACGCCTGGTGCAGCTCGTCCGGGCGGACGTACTCGGCGTGCTCGCGGGCGGTCGGCACGGACACCTCGCCGACCAGCAGCCGCTCCTGGCCGTCCTCGGCGGCGTACTCCTCGCACACCGACCGCCAGCGCCGCCACACGTCGTGGACCTCGGGCTGGTTCCACGCCAGCTGGTTCACCGAGTCCCGGGCGCGCTCGTCCGCGCCGGGGTCGTCGGAGTCGGGCAGCTCGGGGTGCTTGAACAGCCCGGCGGCCACGTCGATGCGGAAGCCGTCCACGCCCCGGTCCAGCCAGAACCGCAGCACCTGCTCGAAGCTGTCGCCGACCTCGGGGTCGCGCCAGTTCAGATCGGGCTGCTCGGGGGTGAACAGGTGGAGGTACCACTGGCCGGGCGTGCCGTCGGGCTCGGTGACCCGGCTCCACGCCGGACCGCCGAACATGGCCCGCCAGTTGTTCGGGGGCTCCGAGCCGTCCGGGCCGCGGCCGTCGGCGAAGTGGAACCTGTTGCGGGCGGCGCCGCCGGGTCCGGCGGCGAGCGCCTCGCGGAACCAGGGGTGCTCGCTCGAGCAGTGGTTGGGGACGATGTCGAGCAGCAGCTTCAGCCCGAGCCGGCGGGCGTCGGCCATCAGCAGGTCGAACTCGGCGAGGTCGCCGTAGACCGGGTCCACGTCGCGGTAGTCGGCGACGTCGTAGCCGTGGTCGTGCTGCGGCGAGGGGTAGAACGGGCTGAGCCAGATCCCGTCGACGCCGAGCTTCCTGAGGTACGGAAGACCGGCCCGTACGCCGGCGAGATCGCCGATGCCGTCCCCGGTGCTGTCGAGGAAGCTGCGTACATACACCTGGTAGATCACCGCGTCGCGCCACCATGCGGCGGCGGTGCGGGAGGGGTGGCCGGTGCCGGCCCGATGAGCAGTGAGCATCTCGCGATTGACCTGTTCCTGCTGGATGCGAGAGCGCCCCAGAGCGGGTGCGCTGTTATGCATGCATGTTAAGTAGCGGTGAAGGCAGGGTGTCAATGATGCTGCGCGAATCGTTCTCTCTATTGCCCGATTTATCCGAGAATGACGAAGCGGCTCGCTACTTAACATGTAAGTAGCAAGCCGCGTGGGGTGAAGAAGAGGGCCGGAGGAGCGGGCTCAGCCGGTGCGCGCGATGGCCTCGAGCTCGCGGGTCAGCCGCGGCACGGCCTCCCGCGGCGTCTGGCGCAGCGCCATGACGTCCTGCACGACGGCCTGGACCGCCAGGCTCACCTGGTCGTAGCGCGCGCTCTTGGGGCGCGGCTCGGCCGCCAGCACGCTCTGGCGCAGCGTGGGCAGATAGGGAAACGCCTTGATCAAGTCCGGATCCTCGTACAGCGCCGCCCGCACCGGGGGCAGCGAGCCCCGGGTCAGCACCTGCCGCTGCACCCGCTCGCTGGTGAGGTAGGCGATCAGATCGGCGGCCGACTCCGGATGCCGGGAGTGGCTGCTGACGGCGAGATTGGAGCCGCCCAGCACGCTCGTGCCCGCCCCGGTGGGCCCGGGCAGCGGAACCGCGCCGAACCTGCCCGCCACCTTGGACCCCGGGGCGCTCGCGAGCGAGTGCACATAGGGCCAGTTCCGCAGGAAGAGCAGCCGGCCCTCCTGGAACGCCAGCCGGGACTCCTCCTCCTTGTAGCCGAGCGAGTCCCTGGAGATCCAGCCGTCGCGCACGCCGTCCGCCAGGAACTCCAGGCCGGATCGGGCCGCCGCCGAGTCCACCGTGACCCGCGCGCCGTCGTCCGCCAGGATCGAGCCGCCCGCCGAGTGCACCGCCTCGGTCGCGTTGACCGTCAGCCCCTCATACGGAAGGAACTGGCCGGCGTAGCCCTGCATGCCGTGCTTCGGGGCGATGGTCCGCGCCTGCTCGGCCAGCTCGGCCCAGGTGCGCGGCGGCGAGACGCCCTCCTTCTCCAGCACGTCCTTGCGGTAGTAGAGGAGCCCCGCGTTGGTGACGTACGGAACGGCGTACAGACGGCCGTCGAAGGTGGCGGTGTCCACCACCGGAGGCAAGAACGCGTCCAGCGGGAAGCGGTCCCGCTGGAGCGGGGAGATCCAGCCGGCCGCCGCGAACTCGGAGGTCCAGGCCACATCGATGTTCAAGACGTCGAACCGGTCGCTGCCCGAGCGCAGCTCGCTGGTCATCTGGGCCCGCGTCTCGTCCGCGGAGTCCGGCAGCTCGACGACGGTGACCCGCTCGTCGGGACGGCTGCGGTTCCAGTCGGCGAGCAGCGGGTCGAGATAGCCGGTGAGGTCGCCCGCCGTCACCAGCGTCATCGGGCCGCGGCCCTCGTCGGCGGCCGGCGGGGACGCGGTACCCGGCGCGGCGAAGCCCGCATACCCGGCGACCACGACAGCGGCGACCAGGAGCCCCCTACCCGCGGCATGCATCCACCGCATAGGTTCCTCCCAGCGCACCGATCCGGCGCTCCCGATCCGGCAACGCCGCCGTCCATCGTGGCCTATGTATACCCGTTAGGCATAGGCGATACTAGACGTCCAGGCCGAGAACGCTGGTGGCGCAAACCACAACACTTCTCGCAGTCAACAGGAAACTACGGAGCGGGAGGGAGGGGAGCGCGTGCGGCTGCCTCTCCTGGCACTCCTGACCCGTGGCCCCGCGCACGGCTACGAGCTCAAACAGGACCTTGAGAAGCTCCTGGGCGCCGCGTACCCTCAGCCGAACGTCGGCCAGGTCTACGTCACCCTCGGGCGGCTGGAGAAGGCCAGTCTGATCGCCGGCGAGGACGTCGAGCAGTCCAACAGGCCCAACAAGCGTATCTACCGGCTCACCGACGCCGGGCACGAGGCCGTGCTGGCCTGGTTCGAGGAGACCACGGACGAGCCGCGGGTGCGGGACGAGTTCTTCATGAAGCTCGCCCTCGCGCCGGAGTCCGGGCTGGCCGACCCGATCACGTTGATCAACAGGCAGCGGCGGCAGTATCTGAACACCATGCGGGACCTCTCGAAGCTGGCCGCGACCGAGGACCGCGACAACAAGGTCTCCCAGCTGCTCATCGAGGGTGCGATGCTGCATTTGCAGGCCGACCTCGACTGGCTGGAACGCTGTCAGGAGGAGCTGGAATGAGCGACGACACCGCTCCTGCCGAGCGGGACGCCGAGGGCGCGGAGAGCACAGGCGCCGAGGGCGCGCAGACCACGGGCGCGCAGAGCGCCGAGACCGCGGGCGCCCACAGCGCCGTGCCGATCGTCCGAGCCGAGGGCCTGACCAAGACCCACCACGGCGAGGGCGCGCCGGTCCACGCCGTACGCGGAGTGGATCTGACGGTCCAGCCCGGCGAGTTCGTCGCCGTCACCGGCCCCTCCGGCGCGGGCAAGTCGACCCTGCTCCACTTGATCGGCGGGCTCCAGCGCCCCGACAGCGGCCGGCTCTGGCTCGACGGACGTCAGGTCGACGGCTACCGAGAGGCCCGCTGGGCCGTGCTGCGGCGGCAGAGCATCGGCATCGTCTTCCAGTTCTTCAACCTCGTCTCCGACCTCACCGTCGCCGACAACGTCGAGCTGCCCGCCCTCCTCGCGGGCGCCTCGCCCAAGTCGGCCAGGGAGAGCCGGGCCGAGCTGCTCGCCGAGCTCGGCCTCGAAGGCCGCGAGCGGTCCATGCCCGGCGAGCTCTCCGGCGGCGAACAGCAGCGCGTCGCCCTGGCCCGGGCCCTGGTCAACCACCCCGCGCTGCTGCTGGCCGACGAGCCGGCCGGCAGCCTCGACAGCAAGGGCACCCGCGAGGTGCTGCGGCTGCTCTCCCGGTTCCACCAGCGCGGCCAGACGATCCTGCTGGTCACCCATGACGCCCGGATGGCCAGCGCGGCCGACCGGGTCATCAGCTTCTTCGACGGACGCATAGCCGACGACGCCGCCCTCGGCGAAGGGCGCCCCGGCCGCGGCCGCGGAGTCTCCGGCGTGCTGGAACTGAAGGACTGAGCGTGCGGGCCACACTGCGCTGGGCGCACGCCGATCTGCGGGCACACCGCGGCCAGGCCGTCTTCGTCGTCCTCGCCAGTGCCGGGATCATCGCCTCGCTGCTGCTCGCGGTCGCCCTGTTCAGCTACGCGGCCAACCCCTGGCAGCGGATCTTCAGCCAGTCCCAGGGCGCGCACCTGTGGCTCCACACCCAGCAGAGCGCCGACACGGCGGCGCTGAACCGCCTCGACTCGGTCGCCGGGCTCTCGGGGCCGTACCGCACCGGCACGGTCACCCTCGAGTCCCGGGGGGTCCGGGCGAGCGTCGCCCTGCGCGCCGCGGACACTCAGCCGCCGGAGATCGCCCGCCCGCTTCTCGTCTCGGGCAGCTGGCTCGGCGCCCAGCCCGGGGAAGTCGTCCTGGAGAGCTCGCTGGCCCGCGTGCTGTGGGCCGAGCCGGGAGACGTGCTGACCGTCGCGGGCGCCGACGGCGACGACCGCACCCTGCGGGTCACCGGCGTCGCCGAGGCAGCCGAGCCCCGCTACCGCGCGGGCGGCGAGCCCGGCATCGGATGGGTGCTGCCCGGCGCCCTCGACGCGGTCGCGCCGCGGGCCGCCGGCCAGAGCGTGGGGCTGCGGCTCGACGATCCGGAGGACGTCGACTTCACCGTCCAGCAGGCCGTCACCCTCCTCGGCGCGGACCGGGTCACCCAGGTCACCAAGTGGCAGCAGGCCCGCGCGGAGGCCGGCGGCGACGACCGGCTGCTCGGACAGCTCTTCGCGGTGTTCGGCCTCGGCGCGCTGCTGGCCGCCGCGCTCGCCGCGTCCGGGGCGATCAGCGCCCGGATCCGCGGACAGCTGCGAGACATCTCCATCCTGAAGGCGATCGGCTTCACCCCGGGCCAGGTGATCCGCGGCTTCCTCGTCCAGCACCTCGGCTTCGCCCTCCTCGGCGTCGCCCTCGGCACCGCCGCGATCACCCTGCTCGGCGACCGGATTCCCGGCCGGATCGGCGAGGCGGCCGGGGTCTGGCAGGATCTGCCCAACCACACCGCCCTGATGATCGCGGTCCCCGGCGGAGCGGTGCTGCTGATCGCGATCGCGACCGGGCTCGCCGCGTGGCGGGCCGGCCGGGTCCCGCCCGCGCCCGTCGCCCGGGCGGCGCTCCCCTCGGCGGCGCCGCTGACCGGTCCGGCCCGCCGGGCGCTCGGGCTCAGGGTGCCGCCCGCGCTGGTGCTGGGGTGGCGCGCCGCGTTTCCCCGGCGGCCGCGCACCCTGATCACCGTGGCCCGGCTGGCGCTCCCCCTGCTGATGATCACGGTCGCGCTGGTGGCCTCCTCGACCTTGGACGCGTTCCGCAGCCGGCCCGCGGAGATGGGCGTGCCCGCGGCGCTGACCGTACGGGCCGGCGCCGGGCAGTCCCCCGACGACCGGGAGCTGGAGCGGACGCTCACCGCTCCGCCGGACGTCGTCGCCGTCCACCCGGGCGTGGAGGTCGCCGCGCTCGCGCCGGGGCAGACCGGCACCATCACGCTGCGCGGCCTCGGCACGGCCGACCGCCCCTATCCCTTCGCCGTCGTCGAGGGCCGGGCCGCGAGCGGCCTGGACGAGGCGGTCGCGGGACAGGGACTGCTGGACCTGCTGGACGTACGGGTCGGCGACTGGGTCCGGCTGACGGTGGAGGGACGGCCGCAGATCCTGCACATCGTCGGACGCAGCATCGAGCCGGAGGCCGCGGGCCGGGTGATCTCGACGACGGTCGACACGCTCGCGGAACGCGACCCGGCCCGGCGGGCCGACTTCCACCACCTCGTCCTTGAACCGGGCGCGGACCCGAAGGCGGTGAGCGACGAGCTCGCCGAGGCCGCCGGGGGACGCCTGGAGATCCGCGAGACCGCCAACCCGGGGGACCGGCTGGAGCCGGCGCGGGCCGTGATCGCGGCCCTGATCGCGGTGCTCGCGCTGATCGGGTTCATCGAATTGCTGACCCTGATCAGCACGGCGGTCCGCAACCGCGGCCGCGATCTGCTCGCGCTGAAGGCGATCGGGCTGACGCCACGACAGATCAGCTCGGCGATCGTGGCCGGGGCCGGGTTCACCGCGCTGGCGGCGGCGGTGATCGGCACGGGTCTCGGGGTGCTCTTGGGCGTCTGGCTGGTGGACGCGCAGGGGCGCTCCAGCGGGATGGGCGCGGGCATCGCGCACGCCCCGTCCGCGCTGCTGCTGGCGGCCGTGGCGGTGGGGGCGGTACTGGGCGCGGTGGCGGCGGCGACGGTCCCGGCGACGCGGACGGCGCGACGGCGGCTGGCGGACTCGCTGGCGGAGACGCTATAGCGGACCGCGGGCCAGGGGGGGGAGGCGGAGGACCGAGGCGGTCGGGCCAGTGAGCCTCGACTGCTGGGGTTCGGGACGCGCGGGGTGTTCGTGTGTACGGGGTACGCGGAGGCGGTGGGAGTTCGTACGCACGGGATACGCCGAGGCGCTGGGCGTCGCACGCGCTGGGAGTTCGTACGCATCGGGCAGGCGGATGCCCGGACATGCGGATGCCCTGGGTGTTCGTGCGTACGGGATACGCGGACGCGCTGGGCGTCGCTCGCGCTGGGAGTTCGTACCCACCGGGCACGCGGACACAACGGGCATGCGGATGCCCGGACATGCGGAGGCCCTGGGAGTTCGTCGCACGGATACGCGGACGCGCTGGGCGTCGCACGCGCTGGGAGTTCGTACGCACCCGGCAGGCTGACGCACCCGGCCGGCTGACGCACCGGGCACGCGATGCCCGGACATGCGTGTGCACCGGATGTTCGCGCCCACTCGACGTGGGGACCCACCCACATGGACAGACCCCGCTCACGCGCCCGGGTCGCGGATCTCGAAGCCGTCGCCCAGACCGTCCTCGTGCACCAGCCGGGCCAGGTCGATCTTCGTGTACGCCTCCCGGCCCGCCTGCTGGTACTTGTCCTTGACCCGGTCCAGGTAGTACTTCGCCGTGTTCGGGCTGATCCCCGCGCGCCGCGCGGTCGTCTTGAGGGTCAGCCCGGAGGCGTAGTCCAGCAGGACCTGAAGCTCCTTGGGCGCGAGCCGCGGACGAGCGGGGCTCTTGTCGTGCGCCCAGGCGAACGCCAGCTCGGGCGAGTGCGCCGTCCTCCCGGCGGCCACCTCCTCGACGGCGGCGACCAGCGTCTTGAGATCGTGGTCCTTGGTCAGATAGCCGTCCGCCCCGGCCGCCATGGCGGCGACGATCCGGGGACGGTCCGCGACCGTGCTGATCATCAGCACCCGGCTGCCGGCCGCCCGCAGCCGGCGGATGTTGTCCGCGGGCGCCGAGCCGTCCCGCAGCACCAGGTCCAGCAGCACCACCTCCGCCGACTCGCCCCCGTCGGCGAGGAGTTCGTCCACGGTGGCCACCGCCGCGATCAGCCGTATCCCGTCCGCCTCGGCCAGCCAGGAGCGGAGCCCGTCCAGCAGCATCCGGTCGTCGTCGACCACGGCCACGCTGATCATGCCGGCCAGCGCAGCTCGACTCTGGCGCCCTCGCCGGGGGCGCTGTCCACCCGGGCCGCGCCTCCGATGCCGCGCATCCGCGCGTGCACCGACTCGCGCAGCCCCAGGCCGCCGCTGACCCCGTCGGGATCGAAGCCGACTCCGCGGTCGACGACGGTGACGACCACCTGACCGTCGTCCCCGGCGGCGGTCAGATAGGCGTGCCCGGTGCCCGCGTGCCGCAGCACGTTGTTCAGCGACTCGGTGACCGCGTCGGCCAGGGCGACCGCCACCTCTGGAGGAACGGCCGGCACGTCGTGGTACTGAGCGGTCACCTGGAGGTCCAGGCTCTCCGCGGAGCGCACGGAGTCCTCCAGCGCCCTGCCGACCTCCGGGTTCGACTCCGTCTCGGGGCTCTGCTGGATCAGCCGCCGCAGATAGGCGGCCTCCCGCGCGCAACGGCTGCGCACCTTCTGCGCGTTGGCGTCGATGGCGCCGCCCGCGATGGTCGTCAACGTGGCCAGCACGGTGTCGTGCAGGGCGCGGTGGTGGGCGATCCGCTCGGCGTACCGGGCCCGGTCGGCCTCGGCGGCCATCGCCTTCTCGGTCGCCGCGTCCAGCAGGCTGCCCTGCCGCCGCAGATACCACCAGAACACCCAGGCCATCACCGCCGACGAGAGCACCGCGTTGAGGTGCCCGCCCGTCACGGCCATCCCGGCCCCGGTCATCCGGTACCCCGCCACATGCGTCACCGCGAGCAGCAGCACCGCCGCTGCGATTTCCGGGCGGCGAAACGTCACTGCGGCGGCCGCGCTCGCCGACCCGCCGAGGAGCATCACCCAGGCGATGGAGGCCGGCTGCTGCGCCTGGGCCCAGGCGTAGGCGACGAACGGCAGCGCGCACCCGGTGACCAGCACATCGGCCCAGACGAACCGCGGATCGAACCAGCCGCGCGAGCGGGCGGCGCCGTACACCAGCACGCTCAGCGCCATGGCCGCCGCCAGGACCAGCCAGGAGACCGGGCGGTGGCGCTGGTGCTGAGCGACGGCGAGCAGACCGACCGTCAGATGGCTGGCCCGGTACAGCATCGTCGCCAAGATCATGAAGGACTGGGCCCGTTGGAGCCCGGAACCGATCCTCACCACGTCTCCTTCGCGGACACGCAACCCCCCTGAACCGGTGGTACGGCGAGGAGCGGTTTCTCGTTAGCTTCCTGCATGTCAGAGCCGCCGCGGCCATGGGTGACGCGGCGGGCACGGTCTGTGGGCGTTCGACCAGGGGCAATCAGATCACCGCGCCGGGGCGCGCCGCCCGCCAATTCGGAAAGAGGGAGACAAGGTGGCTCGAATCTTTCACCGCGGCGCCGTAGCGGTCCTGATGTCGCTGCTCGTGCTGCTGCTGCCGACGCCGGCCAGCGCGGCGGAAGCGGCCGATCCGCCCATCCGCTACACCTTCTCGCCGCAGAACGCCGCCATCTACGAGATGCGGGCTTCGTACTCCTGGCAGTGCCTCGACGTCCGGGGCGAGTCGCAGAGCCCGGGTGCGGTGATCCAGAGATTCGACTGCAAGGGCAGACTGCACCAGCGCTTCTACTTCATGCCGTCCAGCACTCCCGGGATGTTCCACATCGGGGTGTACGGGCGGTACTGCCTCGGCGCGCAGAACGCGTCCACGGCGGAGAACACGCCGATCGTGACGGGTTACTGCCAGGGCCCGGGCCAGTACTTCCGCTGGGTCGACCAGGGCAACAACCACTGGGAGATCGTCGAGGCGAGCAGCGGCAAGTGTCTGCACGACACCGGGCGCCGATCGGCCGTTCAGCTGCGCACCTGCGGCAACATCCAGGAGCCGTACCCGTCGCTGTGGACGCCGCGATACGACGGCCAGTACAACTACGGCAGCATCTGGGGCTGAGCCGGTCCCCGCGACGGGGGAGTGGGGATCGCGAACGGCCCGCGGGGATCGCGAGGGCCGCGGGGGTCGCGAAGGCCCGCGGGGGACAGCCGAGCCGTCGGGGGGACGGCGGAGGCTGGGACGGGTGATCGCGCAGGCAGGGGTCCGGGCGGCTGGGGAGGTCCGCCCGGACCTCGCATGTCTGTACGGGGCTTCCCCACTCGCTCCCGGACCCGCCTCCGTCAGACGGTGTGCAGGCCGGGGCGACCCGCCTCCGTCGCGAACGAGATCCGGGTGGAGACGGGCGCGCCGGGCGTGGAGACGTACGGCAGCACCTTGAAGTCGGCCCGGCAGCTCTGCTGGGTGAGCGTGCACCGCACATAGCCGCGCTGGAAGTTGGTGAACTTGATGTGCGGGTTGGCCGCGAGCAGCCGGGCGCCGGAGGGGTCGAGGTCCACGCCGTCGCGGCCGCTGGTGATGGACGTGCCGACGAACTCGACGCCGACGACCGGGGAGTTCGGGTCGTCGAAGTCCTGCTTGAGGTCGGCCGCGAGATGGCGGTGCATGTCGCCGGTCAGCACGACCGGGTTGTTCACCTTGCGGGCGGCCATCTCGGCGAACAGCCGGCGGCGCGCGTCCGCGTAGCCGTCCCAGAAGTCCATGACGAAGGACTGGCCGGGGCCGGGGTCGGTGTCGACCTGGTTGACCGGGATCTGCTGCGGGATGAGGTTCCAGGTCGCGTCGGACCGTCCCAGACCCCGGTAGAGCCACTCCTCCTGCTCCGGGCCGAGGATCGTGCGGCCGGGCGCGAGCCGTTCGGCGCAGTCGGCCTTGATGCCGTCGCCGCAGGGCTGGTCGTCGCGGTAGAGCCGGGTGTCGAGCATATGGAACGTGGCCATCCGGCCGTAGCGCAGCCTGCGGTAGAGCCGGCTGTCGAAGCCGTTCGGCTTCTGGGGCAGGCGCAGCGGCAGATGCTCGTAGTGCGCCTGGAACGCCGCCGACGCGCGCCGGCGGAAGACGGCCGGGTCCTGGTCGGGCTCGGTGTCGACCTTGGAGACGTCCCGCGCCCAGTTGTCCTCGACCTCGTGGTCGTCCCAGACCATGGCCCAGGGATGGGCCTGGTGGGCCGCGATGAGGTCGGCGTCGAAGCGGTACAGGGCGTGCCGGTTGCGGTACTGCGTCAGGTCCATCGGCTCGGTCCGCAGCTCCGCGGCCACCGGGACCTTGCGCACGCCGCCCATGGCGTCGATCGGGTTCTCGTAGATGTAGTCGCCGAGGTGCAGGACCAGGTCCACGTCCTCCTCGGCGATATGCCGGTGGGCGGTGTAGAAGCCCTCGAACCACGCCTGGCAGGAGGCGAACGCGAAGCTGAGCTCCCGCGGGCGGCTGTGCGGCGGGGGAGCGGTACGGGTACGGCCCACCGGGCTGATGACGCCGCCGGCGCGGAAGCGGTAGAAGTACTGCCGGCCGGGCCGCAGATGCGAGACCTCCACATGGACCGAGTGGGCGAGCTCAGCGACCGCCAGGGTCGAGCCGCGGCGCTCCACATGGCGGAAGAGCTCGTCCCGGGCCACCTCCCAGAAGACCCTGACCGGCGCGGGAGGCATACCGCCCGTGCCGTCGGGGGCGAGCGGCTGCGGCGCGAGACGGGTCCACAGGACGAACCCGTCCGGCCAGGGGTCGCCGGAGGCGACTCCCAGGGCGAACGGGTCCTCCGTGAAGCGCTCCTCGGCCCTCGCCCGCCCGGCCGACAGGCTGGCGCCGGTCAGCGCCAGCGCGACCGCACCGCCGAGCATCGCCCGTCTCCCCAGGGCTCCGGGTCTGTCGATCCCACTGCTCATTCGCATGACTGCTGGTCCGTTCCGTCGTGCGCCGTCCCACCCGGCGAGGCCGGACCGCGCGTGATTTCACGTCCGGTCGTGTGGTAATCACAGGGTGGATATCACGGCGAATCACAGGCCACAAGGGTGCCCGCGGCCGCGTCGCCGCAGTTGTCTGCGTGTGTACAGCGGGAGTTCGGCCATCTGAGAGGACGGCCAGTTGACGCCTTGTCAGCACCCTTGACACCCCTCCAGGGGGTTCCTACTCTCCTCGTCACAGATTTAACGTTAGATTTCACATTCCAGAGCCGGTATTCAAGAGACAGTCGTCTTCACGCCAGGTGAGCCCAAGGCGAACCGCCCCTGGAACAGGGGCCGTTCCCGGTGCGAAGGAAGGACGTGCTCGTGTCCCGTCCCTCGCCGCAGCACGCACCCGACCCGCGCTCCCCGCACCCGCGCTCTCTGCACCCGTACGACCTGCGCTGCGACCACCGCACGACGCCCCTGGGCATCGACGACCCCGCGCCCCTGCTCTCCTGGCGGCTGGCCTCCGACCGCCGCGCCGACGACCCGGCCGCCTACCGGGTGCGCGTGGCCGCGCACCCCGACGACCTCGACCACGACAGCCGGCTCTGCTGGGACAGCGGCCGCGTCGAGGACCCCCACGCGATCGGCGCCCGCTACGCGGGACGCCAGCTCAAGTCCCATACGCGCTACCACTGGCAGGTCACCGTATGGCCGGCCCGCGCCACCGACACCGCCGTCGCGCCCCGCCAGGCCGTGTCCTGGTTCGAGACCGCCTTCGCCGGCGCCCGGTCCTGGCGCGCCTCGTGGATCGGCCACGACCCACGGCCGATCGACGTCGTCGACGCGCCGACCGAGGGCGAACACGCCCTCGACGACCACGGACTCGCCCCCTGCCCGCTGCTGCGCCGGTCCTTCCACGCCGCCCGCGGCGGACGGGCGCGCCTATACGTCAGCGCCCGCGGGCTCTACGAGATCCGCCTCAACGGCTTACGCGTCGGCGACGCCGAACTCGCCCCCGGCTGGACCGACTACACCCGGCGCATCCAGTACCAGACCTACGATGTGACCGAGTCGCTCCGCGACGGCGAGAACGTCCTCGCCGCCACCCTCGCCGACGGCTGGTGGAGCGGATTCGTCGGCTTCTTCCCCCGCCGGGCCGGCACCCACTACGGCACATCGCCCCAGCTCATAGCCGAGCTCCACCTCACCGGCGCCGACGGCCGCGAGAGCCGCATCCTCACCGACCGCGCCTGGCGCACCCACACCGGGCCCGTGCGCCACGCCGACCTGCTCATGGGCGAGCGCCACGATCTGCGCCGCGCCCACGACGGCTGGGACCTGCCGGGCTTCGACGCCTCCGGATGGACGCCCGCCCTGGTCACGGACACCGACCGCACCCTGCTCACCGCATCCGTCGACGAGCCCGTACGTACGACAGCGGAACTGCGCCCGCGCTCGATCACCCGCCTCTCCCCAGGCGTCCACCTCGTCGACTTCGGCCAGAACCTCGCAGGACGCGTACGGCTGCGCGTCCGCTCGCTCGCCTCCGGGGAGCGCGTCGTCATCCGCCACGGCGAGGCCCTCGACGACCAGGGACGGCTGTACACCGCCAACCTGCGCACCGCCGCCGCGACGGACGTGCTCGTCTCGGACGGACGCGAACAGGCCGTATTCGAACCGCGGTTCACCTACCACGGCTTCCGCTACGCGGAGATCAGCGGACTCGGCCGGCTCCACGCCTCGGACCTGGCCGCCGTGGCGCTGCACAGCGACACCCCGTGGGCGGGGACTTTCGACTGCTCGGACCCCGACGTCCAGCGGCTGTACGAGTGCGTGGCCTGGGGCCAGCGCTCCAACTTCGTCAGCGTGCCCACCGACTGCCCGCAGCGCGACGAGCGGCTCGGCTGGCTCGCCGACGCCCAGGTCTTCCTGCCCACGGCGGCCCTCAACGCCGACGTCGCCGCCTTCTTCACCAAGTGGCTGCGCGACGTCGACGACGCCCGCACCCCCGACGGCGGCTTCACCAACGTGGCCCCGCGCCTGGCAGGCGTCGCCGACGAGGGCGCCCCGGGCTGGGCGGACGCCGGGGTGATCATCCCGTGGCATCTGTACCGCACCTACGACGACGTGCGCTTCCTCGCCCGCGCCCTGCCGGGCATGTGCGCCTGGATCGACCTGGTCCACCGTCACAACCCGGACCTGATCTGGCGCGAGCGCGTCGGCCCGCACTTCTCGGACTGGCTCGCGCCCGGCGCGCCGACGCCGCGCGAGGTCGTCGCCACCGCCTACTTCGCGCACAGCGCCCGGCTGACCGCCAAGGCCGCTGCGGTGCTGGGCCACGCCGAGACGGCCGCCGCCTCCCACCGGCTCGCCGACGACGTCCGCCGGGCGTTCGTCGAGCACTTCGTGACCTACGACGCCGACTCCGGCCTGCGCATCGCGGGCGACACCCAGACCGGCCTGCTGCTCGCCCTCGCCTTCGACCTGCTGCCCCCCGGCCGCGCCGAAGCCGCCGCCCACCGGCTCGCCGAGCTGGTCGAGAAGGCCGGTCCGGCGCTCCAGACCGGCTTCCTCGGCGTCGCGCTCGCCGCGCCCGTCCTGCACGCGCACGGACGGGCCGACCTCGCCCACGCCCTGCTGCGCCGCACCGAGGCCCCCTCCTGGCTGTTCCCGCTGCGCCACGGCGCGACCACCGTCTGGGAGCGCTGGGACGGCTGGACGCCCGAGACCGGATTCCGCGCGCCGTCCATGAACTCCTTCAACCACTACGCGCTCGGCTCGATCGGCGAATGGCTCTACCGAGGCGTCGCCGGCCTCGACCAGAGCGCCGACTCCACCGGATACCGGCGCCTCAGCATCCGCCCCGAGCCCGGCGACCTCGCCCACGCCGGCGCGCACTACACCTCCGTCCGCGGCGCCGTGTCGGTGCGCTGGCGCCGCCGGGACGGCCGGATCGAGCTGAGCGTCCAGGTGCCGCCCGGCGCGAGCGCCGACGTCCGGGTGCCCACCGCCGACCCCGCCTCGATCCTCGAGTCGGGCGCGCCGCCGGCGGACGGCGGCTGCGTCGAGCTGATCGCGACCGCCGCCGACCACGCCGTGTACCGCGTGGCGTCGGGGGCCTACCGCTTCACCGCGGCCTTTCCGCCGGCGCCCGGCGCCGGCCCCCAGGAGGAGGAGACACCATGACCGTGATCGAGACGGGTCCTCGCAGCCTGCCCGGAGCGGGCACGGTCGGCCGCCGAGGGTTCCTCCGCATCGGCGGCGCCGCCGCGGCCCTCGCCGCGCTCCCCCCTGCCCTCACCGCCTGCTCCGGCGACGGCGCCTCGGGCAAGGTCCGTATCGTCGGCGTCGCCGACCAGCAGAAACCCGTCGAGGAACTGCTCGCCCTCTACCGAAAGAGCCGCCCCGACGACGAGTTCACCACCTCCTTCGCCCCGACCGACCAGGTGCAGACCGCCGTGCGCACCCAGCTCGCCGGCGGCAACGCCCCCGACGTCCATGTGCTCTATCCCGGCAGCGGCAGCGCCATGTCCATGGCCGAGGTCGCCAAGGCCGGACTGCTCGCCGACCTCAGCGGACAGTCGTGGACCCGGGACATCCCCGAGGGCTTCGACGCCGCCTACCGCAGCGACGGCAAGACCTACCTCTACTCCGCGGGCAGCAGCGCCATCGGCGCGATCTACAACAAGAAGGCCTTCGCCAAGGCCGGCGTCCAGCCGCCCAGATCCTGGAGCGAGCTGCTCGACGTCTGCGTCAGGCTCAAGGCCAAGGGCATCGTGCCGATCGCCCTCGGCGCAGGGACCCCCTGGGTCACCCAGATGATCACCTACGCCCTCGTCCCCAACGCCGTCTACGCCAAGAACCCCGACTTCGACGACCAGATGGCCGCCGGAAGCGCGCACTTCCGCGGCTCCGGCTGGGCCGACGCCCTGGGCAAGTACAAGGAGCTCCAGCGCCGGGGCTTCTTCAACGACAACCCCAACGGCACGACGTACGAACAGCAGACCTCGCTGGTCGCCGGCGGCAAGGCCGCCATGGCCGTGCAGGTCTCCGCCGTCCTGTCCAACTTCCGCCAGGCCGCCCGCACCCCCGAAGACCTCGGCATGTTCCCCTTCCCCGGCGGCGACGACGCGACGAAACTGTGGATCCCGGCAGGCATCGTCGTCGGCCTCGGCGTCTCGGCCCGCAGCGAGAACAAGGACAAGGCCATGGCCTTCGTCGACTTCCTCGGCAAGCAGGAGAACCTCAACCGCTGGGCCGCGGCCGTCTCCGCGATCCCCTTCAAACGCGACGCCTCCACCAGGATCGATCCCGTCCTCGGCGACTTCCTGCCCATCATCGACGACGGCAGAGCCGTCCCCTTCATGGACCAGCGCTGGCCCAACGCCGAGGTCCAGCCCGCCCACTTCGCCGCCGTCCAGGACCTGCTCGCGGGCAAGACCGACGTCGACGGCGCCCTGGGACAGCTGGACGAGGCCTACAGGAAGAAGCAGTGAAGTCGCCCCACCCCGCCGGCGGCACACGCCGCCGCGACCCGGCCGACGCGCTGCCGACGGCCTCGCCGGCCGCACACCCCCAGCCCCCGCCCGCCCGCCGGCGCCGCGACGCCACCCTTCCGCCGTGGCTCTTCGTCGCCCCCGCGCTCGCCGTGTACGCGGTCGTCGTCCTCTACCCGAGCCTCGCGGGCGTCGTCTACGCCTTCACCGACTGGTCCGGCATCGGCGACTTCTCCTTCGTCGGCCTGGACAACTTCCGCACCCTCCTCGACGACGACCGCGCCCTCGAGTCCGTCGGCAACACCCTGCTGCTCACCATCGCCGTGGTCGTCGTCCAGAACGGCGTCGGACTGCTGCTCGCCCTCGGCGTCAACGCCGTCGTCGCCAGCCGCTCCCTGCTGCGGGCGGTCTTCTTCGCGCCCGCCGTCGTCAGCCCCGTCATGGTCGCCATCCTCTGGAAGTACGTGTACAACCCCGCGGACGACGCGGGCCTCAACGGCGTCCTCGGCGCGGTCGGCCTCGGCGGACTGCGGCAGGACTGGCTCGGCGACCCCGCGCTCGCGCTGTGGTCCGTCGCCGCCATGGTGGTGTGGCAGTACGCCGGATACTCCATGGTCGTCTTCCTCGCCGGGCTCCAGGGCGTGCCCGCCGAACTCCACGAAGCCGCCCGCATCGACGGCGCAGGCGCCTGGCAGCGCTTCCGCTACGTCACCTGGCCGCTGCTCGCCCCCGCGCTGACGGTCAATCTCATGCTGTCGACGATCGGCGGCCTCAAACTCTTCGACCAGGTCTACGCCGCCACCAACGGCGGCCCCGGCACCTCCAGCGAGACGCTGTCGACCGTGCTGTACAAGGAGGCGTTCGTCTACGGGAAGTTCGGCTACAGCACCGCCGTCGCCCTCGTCCTCGCGCTCTTCGTCGCCGCCGTGTCCCTGGTCCAGCTCCGCTATCTGCGCGCCCGGGAGGTCACCGCGTGAACAAGCGTCCCCGCGTGACGAAGCAGCGGTACGGACGGTACGTCCTCGAACTCGTCATGGCCGCCGTCGCGGTCGCCTTCCTCTTCCCGGTGTACGCCCTGGTCACCCTCTCCATGAAGGACCCGCGGCAGATCGCCGACTCGCCGCTCGCGCCGCCCGCGCCGCCCACCCTCGGCAACTTCGGCGACGCCTGGTCCTCCGCGTCGCTCGGCCCCGCCCTGGTCAACAGCGCGGTCATCACCACCGTCAGCCTGCTGCTGCTCGTCGTCCTCGGCGCCACCGGCGCGTACTGCCTCGCCCGCCGCGCCCGAGGGCTCGGCTACGGCCTCTACATTCTGTTCCTGCTGGGCATCGTGCTGCCCTTCCAGCTCGGGATGATCCCGCTGTACGAACTCGTCGACGACCTCGGCTGGCTCGGCACCTACCACGGCATGGTCTTCTTCTACACGGGCATCCAGCTGCCGTTCACCGTGTTTCTCTACACCGGGTTCATCCGCGCCCTGCCGCCCGACTACGCGCAGGCCGCGCTCATCGACGGCTGCAACCACCGCCAGGCCTTCACCCAGGTCGTCTTCCCGCTGCTGCGCCCCATCACCGGCACGGTGATCATCCTCAACGCCGTGTTCGTCTGGAACGACTTCTTCACCCCGCTCCTCTACCTCGGCGGCTCCGACAAGGAGACGGTCCCCGTCGGGGTGTTCTCCTTCGTCGGGCAGTACGTCTCCGACTACGGCCTCGTCTTCGCCGGGCTCGTCCTGGCCGCCCTGCCCGTCCTGATCGTCTTCCTGCTCCTCCAGCGCTACGTCATCAAGGGCTTCGCCGGCGGACTCAAGGGCTGAGCGCCGTGAATCCCCCTCCCGACGCCGCCGATGCGCTCCCCGCGAGCATCGCCGCAGTCCTCGCCGCGCCGCCGCGCGACTACTCGCCCGCCGCCCTGTGGTGGTGGAGCGGCGAGCCGCTCGACCCCGCCCGGCTGCGCGCCCAGCTCCAGCGCCTCGCCGAGGGCGGGGTGCACAACCTCGTCCTGATCGACCTCGCGCCCTCAGGACCGCTGTTCGGCGCGGACGCCGACGACCCGCCGTTCTTCTCCGACGCCTGGTGGGCGATCGTCGACGGCGTCTGCGAGGACGCGCGGGAGGAGGGTGTGCGCCTCTGGTTCTACGACCAGCTCGGCTTCTCCGGCGCCGACCTCCAGGCCCGCCTGGTCGACGAGCAGCCCGCCTACGCCGGCCGCAGGCTGGAGCGCGTACGCAGGGTGGTCGAGGGCTCCGCAGCGCTGCGCTGCCCCGAGCAGGGGACGCCGCTCGCGGGCGCCGCCGAGCCGGTCGACCTCGAAGGACGGCCGCTGGGGCCGCCGGTCAGGCTCGACGTGCACGACCGCGCGGTGCACGCGCCGGGGCCCGGGCGCTGGCGGCTGACGCTCCATCACCATGTGCCGCTCGGCTTCGACTACCTGGGAGGGGGCGCCTGCGCGGCGCTGCTCGACCGGGTGCACGGCGAGTTCGAGCGGCGCCTCGGCGACCGGCTCGGGACCGTCGTCGTCGGCTCGTTCCAGGACGAGCTGCCCGCCCTGCCGACCTGGTCGACGCGGTTCGCGGACGCCTTCGAGCAGCGGCGCGGCTACGACCTGGTGGACTGCCTCGACGCCCTGTACGACGACACCGTGCACCCCGAGGCCCGCCGGGTGCGCCACGACTACCACCGCACGCGCGCCGAGCTCGCCGAGGAGGCGTTCTTCCGGCCGCTCGCCGACTGGCACCAGCGGCACGGCCTGACCGTCGGCTGCGACCAGCAGGACCCCGCCCGCGCGGGGCGCCCCGTCGGGGGCGTCCAGCTGTACGCCGACTACGCCCGCACCCACCGCTGGTTCTCCGCACCCGGCAGCGACCACCACGGCGACGCCCGCGTCCACTCCTCGCTCGCCCATCTCTACGGCCGCCCCCGCACCTGGATCGAGGCGTTCCACTCCACCGGCTGGGGCGGCACGCTGGAGGAGACGTACGACTGGCTGCTGCCCTGGCTGCGGGCCGGCGCGACCCTGTACAACCCGCACGCCGTCTACTACACGACCAAGGGCGGCTGGTGGGAGTGGGCCCCGCCGGCCACCGACTGGCGCCAGCCCTACTGGCGCCACCACCGGGTCTTCGCCGACGCCGTGACCCGGCTCTGCGCGGTCCTCAGCCTCGGCAGCCATCTGTGCGACACCGCGATCCTGCTGCCCACCGTCACCGCCCAGGCGGGCACGGCGCTCGACGGCGTCACCGCCGAGGCGGAGCGAGCCGAGGAGACCTACCTCGAACTCGTCGGCGACATGACCTGGTTCCGGACCCGGCCGGGCGCCGTGGACCGGCTCGGGCTCGACGCCGACGTGATCGACGACGCGTCCCTGAGCCGCGCCGAGGTGCGGGCGGACGCGGGGGCGGCGGACGAGAGGGCGGCGGACGAGAGGGCGGCGGGCGTGCGGCTCTGCGTGGCCGAGGAGGCGTACGCGACGATCGTGCTGCCCGCGTGCACCGTCCTGGAGCAGGGCGCCGCGCGCCGGCTGACCGCGTTCGCCACGGCGGGCGGGCGCGTGATCGCCGTGGGCGCTCTGCCCGAGAAGGTCATGGGGCCCGAGGGGGCCGCGGCCCTCGCCGAGCTGCGCGCCTGCTTCGCCGACGGCAGGGCGCGCTCCGTCCCGGCCGCGGACGGGCTCGCCGCACTCCTCGACGAGCAGCCGCGCCCCGTCGTACAGGCGACCGTGCCCGCGCTCGCCCGGCGGGTGGAGGGTGCCACGGTGGTGTTCCTGACGGCTGCCTCCCCACGGGCGACCCGCGCGCGTGTGGGCGCGCCCGACGAGCGGGGCGCGGCCCTGGGCTGGCTCGACGCCCGCTACGACTTCGACCCCCGCCGCTATGCGCGCCGCGCCCGGGTCCGGGTGCGGGGAAGCGCCGGTCCAGCCGTTCTGATCGACCCCTTCGGCGGCGCGCCGCGCGCCCTGCCGGTCAGTGCGGCGGCGGACGAGCCGGGGGCCGTGGAGGTCGACGTGCCCTTCGACGCGGGGCCGGCCGCCCTGCTGGTCTTCCCCGGCGGCGACGGCGAAGACGGCGGCGACGGGGTCTGCGGTCCCGGCGTGGCGGTTCCGGGGACCTCCGAGGGCGGCGCCGTCGCCGTGGAGATCCCCGAGGACGCCGTCTGGGAGACGGCCCTCGTCCCAACGCTCGACGACACCTGGGGCGACTTCTCCCGCCCGGCGACCGGCCCGCCGCCCGCCGGACCAGCCGTGGTCGAGCGCCGCGCCTTCCGCCACCGGGTCGAGGGCCCGGGCGACGACGCCGGCGCCGTGCCCGGTCCCGACGCTGGGTGCGAACACCCCCTGGTCCACGCGTCCTTCGGGGTCGGCGCGGTCGTCGTCGACGAGGACGGCGGCCTGCGGTCCGCCCTCGCCTGGTCAGCTGCCCGAGGCGTCCACAAGGACCCCGTCCACCGTGCCGTGCTCGGCCCCAAGGGCCATGTGCCGGAGGAGTTCCTGCATATCGGCCCCACGGCCGCCGGGACCCTCGCCCGCGTACGCCTGGAACTGCTGCTGGACGAGGCGTTCGACGGCTGCCTCGCGGTCGGGGCGGCCGCCGCCAAGACCGCCCGGCTCGACGGCGAGCCCGTGGTCCTCGACGACGGGGGTCACCTCGCCCTCGGTCCCGTACGCCTCGGCGCCGGACGCCACCTCCTCGAACTGGACCTGACACCCGATCAGGACGTCGACCTGCGGGCGCACGCGGCGCTGGTAGGCGACCCGCGACGGTACCGGCGCCCAGAGTGGATCCTCGCGCCGGGCGACCCGAGCGACGGCGGGCGAGCCGCGGTGGAGACCACGCTGACCCTGGCCGCGGCCCCCGCCCGGGCGATCGTGCAGGTCGCCGCGCGGGGCAGGTGCGTGCTGCGGGTGAACGGGCTGGTGGCCGGCCGGCAGGGCGGATTCGATCCGTACGCCGAGCACGCCGTGCCGCGCGTGCGCCGCCACGAGGTGGCGGCCGCCCTGCGCGCCGGGGTCAACCGGCTCACCGTCGAGACCGCGGACGGCGCCGATCCCGCGGTGCTGGTGGACGCGCTGGTGTACGACGGGGACGGCCGCCGCGTCGCGGCCGTGCACAGCGACTCCTCGTGGCGGGCCGAGCGCGACGGCGTGCGCACGCCGGTCCTCGTCCGCCGCGAGCAGGTGGGGGACCCCGCCGCCCTGTGCCTGTGGCGCAGACCGCACCCGCTGCCCGGCGCGGCCTGGCTGGACCCGGAGGCCGACGACGGCACGGTGCGGCCCGTCGGCTTCGCGGCGCCCGGAGCGCGGCCGGCCGTCGAGTGGCTGTGGTGCGAACTGCCGCCCGGGGCGAGCGCGTTGAGCGTGGACGTCTACGGCGACGCGACCTTGTTCGTCGACGGCCGGCGCCGCGCCACGACCGCCGGGGCCGCCGAGGACGGCGTGCGCACCCTGGCCGCCGACGACCTCGCCGCCGACGGTCCGCACGGCCCGCGCGCCCTCGCCCTGCGGGTGGAGACCCGCCCGGGCCGCCAGGGCGGCGCGGCGCTCGCCGGGCCGCTGCGCTGCGTCGTGGGGCCCGGGCGGATCAGGCTCGGGGACTGGGAGGAGCGCGGCCTCGCCGAGTACAGCGGAGGCGTGCGCTACACCCGGCGGGTGACGCTGCCCGACGCGTTCGCCGCCGGGCGGACGACGGTCGACCTCGGCCGGGTGCGCGGCACGGCGGAGGTGTCGGTCGACGGCGTCCTCGCCGGTGTACGGGTGTGCTCTCCGTACGTGTTCGACGTGACGGGACTCCTCGGGCCCGGCGTCCACACGCTCGACGTCACCGTCTTCGGGACGCTGGCGCCGCGTCTGGACGCGGCGGGCCCGACCCACTTCGTCTTTCCCGGACAGCGTGTCAGCGGGCTTATGGGGCCGGTTCGGTTGAGGGCTCAACGCCACGCTCAGGGAGTGCAGCGAGAATCGGTTGCCCTCTTCCCACTTCCGCCGCACGCGCTCTAGGTCGTCCCAGAGCCGGCGGGG
>NZ_JBFAYB010000104.1:0-28259 GCF_040681075.1 Streptomyces sp. NPDC051907
GCGCCGAGCCTGCCGCTCTGCGCTCCGCCAGGGCCGACTGAGGGGCCCTCCCGAACCACTGCGGGTTCGGGAGGCCCCTTCCGTGTGTCTGTGCGCCTTCTGGAAGCGCTGTACGCCGCCTGGGCGCGCCTGGCGACTGCCTCTAGGGCCGACGTGCGGACGTCACCCGGTACACGTCGTAGACGCCCTCCACGCCCCGTACCGCCTTCAGGACGTGTCCGAGGTGCTTGGGGTCGCCCATCTCGAAGGTGAAGCGCGAGGTGGCCACCCGGTCGCGGGAGGTCTGCACGGCCGCCGAGAGGATGTTGACGTGCTGGTCGGACAGGACGCGCGTGACGTCCGAGAGCAGGCGTGAGCGGTCCAGCGCCTCGACCTGTATGGCCACCAGGAAGACGGAGGACTGGGTCGGGGCCCATTCGACCTCGAGGATCCGCTCGGGCTGCTGCGAGAGCGAGTCGACGTTGACGCAGTCCGCGCGGTGAACCGATACGCCGCTGCCGCGGGTGACGAACCCGATGATCGGGTCGCCGGGCACCGGCGTGCAGCAGCGGGCGAGCTTGACCCAGACGTCCTCGACGCCCTTGACCACGACGCCCGGGTCCGCGTTGGCCCGGCGCTTGCTGCGGCTGCGCGACGGCGGCGTCGACTCGGCGATGTCCTCGTTGGCCGCCTCCTCGCCGCCGAGGGCCTGCACCAGCTTCTGGACGACGCCCTGCGCCGCCACATGGCCCTCGCCGATCGCCGCGTACAGCGACGAGATGTCGGGGTAGCGCATCTCGTGCGCGAGGGTGACCAGGGAGTCGCCGGTGAGGATGCGCTGGATCGGCAGGTTCTGCTTGCGCATGGCCCGCGCGATGGCGTCCTTGCCCTGCTCGATGGCCTCCTCGCGGCGCTCCTTGGAGAACCAGGCGCGGATCTTGTTGCGGGCGCGCGGCGACTTGACGAAGCCGAGCCAGTCGCGGGACGGTCCGGCGCCCTCGGCCTTGGAGGTGAAGACCTCGACCAAGTCGCCGTTGTCGAGGGTCGACTCGAGCGGCACGAGCCGCCCGTTGACCCGTGCGCCTATGGTGCGGTGCCCGACCTCGGTGTGGACCGCGTACGCGAAGTCGACGGGCGTCGCGCCGGCCGGGAGCGCTATGACGTCGCCCTTCGGCGTGAAGACGAAGACCTCGTTGCGCGAGAGGTCGAAGCGCAGCGACTCGAGGAACTCGCTGGGGTCCTCGGTCTCCTTCTGCCAGTCCAGCAGCTGCCGCAGCCAGGCCATGTCGTTGACGGTGTCCTGGCCGTCGCCCTTGCTGTGCCGGGGGACGTCGGTGCGCACCTTGGAGGCGCCGGCGACGGCCTCCTGCTTGTACTTCCAGTGCGCGGCGATGCCGTACTCGGCGCGGCGGTGCATGTCGAACGTGCGGATCTGCAGCTCGACGGGCTTGCCGTTGGGACCGATCACCGTGGTGTGCAGCGACTGGTACATGTTGAACTTGGGCATCGCGATGTAGTCCTTGAACCGCCCGGGCACCGGGTTCCACCGGGCGTGGACGGTGCCGAGCGCCGCGTAGCAGTCGCGGACGGTGTCGACGAGGACGCGGATGCCCACCAGGTCGTAGATCTCCGCGAAGTCACGGCCGCGGACGATCATCTTCTGGTAGACGCTGTAGTAGTGCTTGGGCCGGCCGGTGACGGTGGCCTTGATACGGGCGGCGCGCAGATCGGACTGGACCTCGTCGGTCACTATGGCGAGGTACTCGTCGCGCTTGGGCGCGCGCTCGGCGACGAGCCGCACGATCTCGTCGTACATCTTGGGGTAGAGAATCGCGAAGGCGAGGTCCTCCAGCTCCCACTTGATGGTGTTCATGCCCAGCCGGTGGGCCAGGGGCGCGTAGATCTCGAGGGTCTCGCGGGCCTTCTTCTCCTGCTTCTCCCGCTTGAGATAGCGCATGGTGCGCATGTTGTGCAGCCGGTCGGCGAGCTTGATGACCAGGACGCGCGGGTCCTTTGCCATGGCGACGACCATCTTGCGCACGGTCTCGGCCTGCGCGGCCTCGCCGAACTTCACCTTGTCCAGCTTGGTGACGCCGTCGACGAGGAGGGCGACCTGGTCGCCGAAGTCGCGGCGCAGGGTGTCCAGGCCGTACTCGGTGTCCTCGACGGTGTCGTGCAGCAGCCCGGCCATCAAGGTCGCCGGGTCCATGCCGAGCTCGGCCAGGATGGTGGTCACGGCGAGGGGGTGCGTGATGTACGGGTCGCCGCTCTTGCGCTTCTGGCCGCGGTGCCAGCGCTCGGCGACCTGGTAGGCGCGCTCGATCTGGCGGAGCGTGGCGGTCTCGATCTTGGGGTCGTTGCTGCGGACGATCCGCAGCAGCGGTTCAAGGACCGGGTTGTACGGGGAGGAGCGCTGGACGCCCAGCCGGGCCAGCCGGGCGCGCACCCGGTTCGAGGAGCCGCCGGTGCGGGGCACGGACGCCGGCACCGGCTTGGGCGCGGGCGTGGGCCGGGACGCGGGCGTGGGCTTGGGGGCGGTGACGAGGGGGGCCGCCCCGTTCGCACGCCCTGGCTCTGCCTTCGGCTTCTCGGCTGGCTTGTTCTCGGGCGTGACGGCGGCTGCCGCGGCCTTGTCGGCCTGCTGGCCGGGCTGCGCGGCGGCGGGGTGGGCCTCGTCTGGCAAGAGCGCTCCTCGTGCGGTTCCGGGTCCCCCGGTCAGGCCCGGAGAGCCCATGGTATCGACCTCGGGGTGCGGGTGCTCACGAGGCTGTCGGTCCGGACATGACAGGAGTGGCCGGCCGCGGCGCCTGGGCCTGGCCTCCCGTCACCGCGCGCGTCGGCGCGACCGCGCTGCGCGGTCGGGCGGAATCCGGCCGGCCGGGTACGACTAACGCCCCGGGGTCTTCCCCGGGGCGTTGGTCGTCGATCGGTGTACGAGGTCAGAGCGTGATCAGCGCGTCCAGCGGCGCACCGTGCAGCGCCGGCTCCAGACGGGCGCGCCCGCCGAGGAACCCGAGCTCCATCAGCACGCCGACGCCCGCGACCTCGGCGCCGGCGCGCCGGATCAGCTCCACCGAGGCCTCGGCCGTGCCGCCCGTGGCGAGGACGTCGTCGATGACCATGACGCGGTCGCCCGCGCTCAGGTCCTCGGCGTGCACCTCGATCTCGGCGGTGCCGTACTCCAGCTCGTACGCCTGGGACAGGGTGGCTCCGGGGAGCTTGCCCGCCTTGCGTACGGGGATGAAGCCGACGCCGGCGCGGACGGCGACCGGCGCGGCCAGGATGAAGCCGCGGGCCTCCAGGCCGACGATCTTCGTGGCCCGGTGCCGGGCGCACAGCTCGGCGAGCGCCTCGGTCAGCGCCGTGAACGCCTCGGGGTCCGCGAGCAGCGGGGTGATGTCCTTGAACATCACCCCCGGCTTCGGATAGTCCGGGACGTCACGGATGCGGCTGAGCAGGAGCTCCTGCGCGGCGATGGCCATCAGCGCTTCCCCGAGGGGCGGCCCCGGCCGCGACCGCGGGGGCCGACGACCGCGGCGGCGGGCGCCTCGGCCTGCGGCTCGTCGGCGCCGTCGTACTCGTCCTCCGGCGACTCGCCCTTGGCCGCGGCGGCCGCGCGCTTGGCCAGCACCCGCTTCTTCAGGGCCTTCATCTGCGGCTCGCGCTCCTTGAGGTCGGCGACGAGCGGCGTGGCGATGAAGATCGAGGAGTAGGCGCCGGCCGCGAGGCCGACGAACAGCGACAGCGAGATGTCGTTGAGCATGCCCGCGCCCAGGACGCCGCCGCCGATGAAGAGCAGACCGGCGACCGGGAGCAGCGCGACGACCGTGGTGTTGATCGAGCGCACCAGGGTGCTGTTGATGGAGCGGTTGGCGACGTCGCTGTAGGTCCAGCGGGTCTGCTTGGTGATGTCCTTCGAGCCCTCCTTGAGGGAGTCGAAGACGACGACCGTGTCGTAGAGCGAGTAGCCGAGGATCGTGAGCAGACCGATGACGGTTCCGGGCGTGACCTCGAAGCCGACCAGCGCGTACACGCCGACGGTGATCGTGATGTCGTGGATCAGGGCGATCAGCGCCGCGACCGCCATGCGCCACTCGAACGCGATCGCCAGATAGACCACCACGAGGATCATGAAGATCCCGAGGCCGGTCCATGCCTTGTTGGCGATCTGCTCGCCCCAGCTGGGTCCCACGAGCTCCGCGTTGATCTTCTCGGCGTCGACCTTGAGGCTCTCGGAGAGCTCGGTCTTGACCTTGTCGGCCTGCTGGGTGTCGAGCTCGCTGACCTGGATGCGCAGTCCGCCGTTGCCGAGCTCCTGGACGATCGCGGGGTGGCCGGAGGCCTCCTCCGCGGCTTCCTGGGCCGCGGCGACCGAGACGCTCGTCTTCGGGGCGTTGAAGACGGCGCCGCCCTTGAACTCGATGCCCATGTTCAGGCCCTGCACCGCCAGGCCGAGGATGGCGGTGATCGTGATCAGGATGGAGAGGCCGTACCAGATCTTCCGCTTGCCGATGAAGTCGTAGCCGACCTCGCCGCGGTAGAGACGGGCGCCGAGATTGCCGAGTCGGGACATCTCACGCCTCCTTCGGGTCGGTGGGGGCGGAGGCGCGACGGGAGCGGCGCAGCGGGGGCTTGGCGCCCAACCGCTTCGGGTCCAGTCCGGACCACGGGTGGCCGTCCGCGAAGAACTTCTTGCGGGCCACGATCGTCATGATCGGCTTGGTGAAGAAGAAGACCACGACGACGTCGAGCACGGTGGTCAGGCCGAGCGTGAAGGCGAAGCCCTGGACCTTGCCGACGGTGACGATGAACAGCACCGCGGCGGCGAGGAACGACACGAAGTCGGAGACCAGGATCGTGCGCCGGGCGCGCGGCCAGGCGCGCTCGACGGCCGGGCGGAGCGTACGGCCCTCGCGGATCTCGTCCCGGATCCGTTCGAAGTACACGATGAACGAGTCCGCTGTGATGCCGATCGCCACGATGGCGCCGCAGACCGCCGGCAGGTTCAGCGCGAAGCCGATGCCGGGGCCGAGCAGAGCCATGATCGTGTAGGTCAGGATCGCCGAGACGAGGAGGCTGAGGATCGCGATCAGCGCCAGGCCGCGGTAGTACACGACCAGGTAGATCATGACCAGCGCCAGGCCGATCGCGCCGGCGATGAGGCCGGCCTTCAGCTGCTCGCCGCCGAGGGCGGCGGTGACGGTGGTGACGCTCTGCTCCTCGAAGGAGAGGGGCAGGGCGCCGTAGGACAGGATGTTGCCCAGGTCCTGCGCCGACTCCTGGTCGAAGCTGCCGGAGATCTGGGCGTTGGCGCTCAGGGTCTGCCGGACCGAGGGCGCGGAGACGACCTCGCCGTCGAGCACGATCGCGAACCGGTTCATCGGGTCCTGCTGCTGCGACAGCCGGCTCGTGATCTTCTGGAACTTCTTGGAGCCCTTGTCCGTGAACTCCATGTCGACGACCCACTGGCCGCTCTGCTGGTCGATCTGGGCGCTGGCGTCGTCGACGTCCTTGCCGTCGACCTCGGACGGGCCGAGGATGTACTTCTCCCAGCCGCCCGCGGGGTCCTTGCCACAGGCGACGACCGTCTCGGTCGGCTTGACGTTGTCGCCGAGCGCGCCGCGGGCCTTGTCGTTCTTGCAGTCCAGCTCGGTGAACTGCTTCTCGAGCTTGGCCTGGGCCGGGTCGGCGGGCGGCGTCGCGTCCGGCTTCGGCGTCCCGGACGGCTTGGGCTTGCCGGACTCGGTGGCGGACGGAGTCGGCGACGGCGCCTTGAGGGCGTCGGTGACCGCGCGGCCCTGGGTGGTCGGCGAGGCCGTGGGGGATCCGGACGGCGCGCCGGCCGACGGCTTGTCGGACGCCTTGGGGTCCTTGGGCTTGTCCTTGTCGGACGCCGAGGGGCTCGGGGCGGGCTGCTGAGCCGTGGGACCGCCGGGGGCGACCGTCAGCACGGGCCGGAAGTAGAGCTGGGCGGTGGTGCCGACCTGCTCACGGGCCTGCTGGGAGTTCGTCCCCTTGGGGATGTTGACGATGATGTTCCGGTCGCCCTGAGTCTGCACCTCGGACTCGGTGACGCCCAGACCGTTGACACGGCGCTCGATGATGCCGACCGCGGTGTTCATATTGGTCTCGTTGACGGCGTTCTCTTTGCCGGGCTCGCTCTTGGCCTCGAGCGTGATGGTCGTACCGCCCGCCAGGTCGATACCCAGTCGCGGCGTGAGCTGATTCGCCGCGAACATGCCGCCTGTCAGGGCGACCATGGCGATCAGGATCAGTACCAGGGCGCGCCCCGGCTTGCCCTGAGCCCCCGCGGGCTTTCGGCCCCTATTCGGTGCTGCCACCTTCTCGTTTCTCCCTGTCCAACCGCCCCGCGCCGGGTACGCGCCGGGGCGGCCACGAAGTGTTGTGGGGACCTGCCCCCGCAGAAGGGTAGACACGGCCGGGGACCGGCGGGCGCCGGTGGGCGCGCCGCGGTCCCCGTGCGTGACTACTTAGCGTCGGTCTCGCCGTCAGCCTTGCCGTCCTTGGGCGCCTCGGCCTCGGGCTTCTTGCCCAGGTCGATCTTCGCGTCGTCCGCCGGCGCGGTGTCCGCGGCGTCGGTCAGCGAGGAGGCGTCGTCGGGCACGACGGGGCCGTCGGCCTTGAGGTCGTCATCGCCGTCGCCGTGCACGATGCGGTTGTACTCCTCGTCGGACAGGACGGCGCCGATGGCGTTCTTCGCGAACACCAGGTGGACGCCGGGGGCCGCCTCAAGGAGGACCGTGTCGTGGTTGACCTCCTTGACGGTGGCGTAGAGGCCGCCGATGGTCCGCACGCCGGTGCCGGGCTGCATCTGGTCACGCATCTGCGCGGCCTGCTGCTGCTTCTTCTTGGCGGAGCGGGTCATCAGGAACATGGCCCCGATGAGCACGATGAAAGGGAGGAGGGTCAAGATATTCACGGCGGGGAATTCCTTCGCACGACCGCGCTGATGAACGGCCTGATCTACGGGGGTGGGCAGCCGACCCTGGAAGGGTGGCATCGGCGGAGTCTAAATGAGTCCGCATCAATGGAACAACGCCCAGCATCGCACCGTGGTTCCTGACCGGGCGAGTCTCCGCGCCGTCACGCCCCGAAGAGCCCCTGCTGACCGCCCGCCCCGGGCTGCTGCTGAGGCGGTACGAGCCCGAGGTGGGCCCAGGCGGCCGGGGTGGCGACGCGGCCCCTGGGCGTCCGGGCCAGCAGCCCCTCCCGCACCAGGAAGGGCTCGGCGACCTCCTCGACCGTCTCGCGCTCCTCCCCCACCGCCACGGCCAGCGTCGACAGGCCGACCGGACCGCCGCCGAACAGCTTGAGCAGGGCCTGGAGCACCGCGCGGTCGAGGCGGTCGAGCCCGCGGCCGTCCACCTCGTACACCCGCAGGGCCGCGGAGGCCACCTCACGGGTGATCCGGCCGTCGACCTTGACCTGGGCGTAGTCCCGCACGCGGCGCAGCAGGCGGTTGGCGATGCGGGGCGTGCCGCGGGAGCGGCCGGCGATCTCGGCGGCTCCCTCGGCGTCTATCTCGACGTCGAGAAGCTGCGCGGAACGGTGGATGACCCGCTCCAGCTCGGCGGGGTCGTAGAACTCCATGTGCGCGGTGAAGCCGAAGCGGTCGCGCAGCGGGGGCGGCAGCAGTCCGGCCCGGGTGGTCGCGCCGACCAGGGTGAAGGGCGGCAGCTCCAGCGGGATGGCGGTGGCGCCCGGGCCCTTGCCGACGATCACGTCGACGCGGAAGTCCTCCATCGCCATGTAGAGCATCTCCTCGGCGGGCCGGGACATGCGGTGGATCTCGTCGAGGAAGAGGACCTCGCCCTCCTGGAGGGAGGAGAGGATCGCGGCCAGATCGCCGGCGTGCTGGATGGCCGGGCCGGAGGTGATCCGGATCGGGGCGTTCATCTCCGCCGCGATGATCATGGAGAGGGTGGTCTTGCCCAGTCCGGGGGCGCCGGAGAGCAGGACGTGGTCGGCGGTCGCCCCGCGCGCGAGGGCCGCTTTCAGGACGAGGTCGAGCTGCTCGCGCACCCGCTCCTGGCCCACGAACTCGTCCAGCGACTTCGGGCGCAGCGCCGCCTCGACGGCCTGGTCCTCGCCGTCGGCCGAGGCCCCCACGAGCCGGTCGGCGGGCACCTCGGCGCCGAGAGGGGCGGTGGTCGATGCGGTGTCGTCCCAGTTCACAGTGGATTGCCTCGCGGGGTCAGCGGGTGCGGTTCAGGGTCTGAAGGGCGGCCTTGAGCAGTTGGCCCACGTTCGGCTCGGCGCCGGCGGCCTCGGCCTTCGGGGCGACGGCGGCCACCGCCTCGTCGGCCTCGCGTGCGGCGTATCCCAGCCCGATCAGGGCGGCGTGCAGCTGGTCGCGCCAGGAGGCGGCGACGGCCGCGCCGACGCCCTGCCTGCCGATGTGCGCGCCGAGCGGCTCGCCGAGCCGGTCCTTCAGCTCCAGGAGCAGTTTCTGGGCGCCCTTCTTGCCGATGCCGGGGACGGCGGTCAGCGCCTTCTCGTCGCCGGTCGCGACGGCGACCCGCAGCGCGTCGGGGGCGTGCACGGCGAGCATGGCCTGAGCGAGCCGGGGGCCCACCCCGCTCGCGGTCTGCAGCAGCTCGAACACCTGGCGCTCGTCGTCGTCGGCGAAGCCGTAGAGGGTGAGCGAGTCCTCCCGGACGACGAGGGAGGTGGCGAGCTTGGCCTCCTGGCCGATGCGCAGCTCGGCGAGGGTGTTCGGCGTGCACTGGACGGCCATGCCGACGCCGCCGACCTCGACGACCGCCGTCGTGGGGGCGAGGGCGGCGACCGTGCCGCTCACAAAGGCGATCATGCGGTACGGCCTTTCGATGCGTGCAGGGCGACTGCCTGCTGGAGGCGATTGTGCGCGGGGGCCCGCCAGATGTGGCAGATGGCGAGGGCGAGGGCGTCGGCGGCGTCGGCCGGCTTGGGCGGGGCGTCCAGCCGCAGCAGCCGGGTCACCATCGCGCCCACCTGCGCCTTGTCGGCCCGGCCGCTGCCGGTGACGGCGGCCTTGACCTCGCTGGGGGTGTGCAGCGCGACCGGGATGCCCCGGCGGGCCGCGCAGAGCATCGCGACGGCGCTGGCCTGGGCGGTGCCCATGACCGTGCGGACGTTGTGCTGGCTGAACACCCGCTCCACGGCGACGTATTCGGGCTGGTGCGCGTCGAGCCACTGCTCGATGCCCTGCTCGATGGCGACCAGCCGGTCGCCGAGCTCCGCGTCCGCGGGCGTGCGCACGACGCCGACGCCGACCATCGTCAGCGGACGGCCCGCGACGCCCTCCACCACGCCGACGCCGCAGCGGGTCAGTCCTGGGTCCACCCCGAGCACGCGCACGCCGCCCCTCCTTCGCTCGTCCCCGGCTGCCGCCGGAGAGGTTCCCCCTGTTCGTGCAGGCTATCGGCTGCCGCTGACAACGCGACGGGCCGACGGGGGTGTGTCCCGTCGGCCCGTGCTGTCGCCCGTCGCTGAGCGCGTGTCAGGCGTCGACCTTCTCCATGACCTCGTCCGAGACGTCGAAGTTGGCGAAGACGTTCTGCACGTCGTCGCTGTCCTCCAGCGCGTCGATCAGCTTGAAGATCTTGCGCGCGCCCTCTTCGTCGAGCTCGACCTGCATGGTCGGGACGAAGTTGGCGTCGGCCGAGTCGTAGTCGATGCCGGCGTCCTGGAGCGCGGTGCGGACCGCGACCAGGTCGGTGGCCTCGCTGAGCACCTCGAAGGTGTCGCCGAGGTCGTTGACCTCCTCGGCGCCCGCGTCGAGCACCGCGCCGAGCACGTCGTCCTCGGACAGCTCGCCCTTGGGGACGATCACGACGCCCTTGCGGTTGAAGAGGTACGAGACCGAGCCCGGGTCGGCCATGGAGCCGCCGTTGCGGGTCATGGCGACGCGGACGTCGGACGCGGCGCGGTTGCGGTTGTCGGTGAGGCACTCGATGAGCACCGCGACGCCGTTCGGGCCGTAGCCCTCGTACATGATCGTCTCGTAGTCGGCGCCGCCGGCCTCGAGACCGGCGCCGCGCTTGACCGCGGAGTCGATGTTCTTGTTCGGGACCGAGCTCTTCTTGGCCTTCTGGATGGCGTCGAAGAGCGTCGGGTTGCCGGACACGTCGGCGCCGCCCGTGCGGGCAGCCACCTCGATGTTCTTGATCATCTTCGCGAAGAGCTTGCCGCGCTTGGCGTCGATCACGGCCTTCTTGTGCTTCGTCGTAGCCCATTTAGAGTGGCCGGACATCTGCCTGTCTCCTTCGCGTAACCAATTCTGCGTCGTTCGGCAGAGATCCTACCGGGATCGGCTCAGCCGGCCGCGCGCACCATGTCCACGAAGAGGCCGTGCAGTCGGTGATCGCCGGTCAGCTCCGGGTGGAACGACGTCGCCAGGACGTTGCCCTGCCGTACGGCGACGATGTGGCCGCCGTGCTCGGCGAGCACGTCGACCTCGGCGCCGACCGACTCCACCCAGGGGGCGCGGATGAAGACGCCCTCGACGGGGGTGTCCACGCCCTTGACGGCCACTGCCGCCTCGAACGACTCGTTCTGCCGGCCGAAGGCGTTGCGGCGGACGATCATGTCGATGCCGCCGAGCGTCTCCTGGCCCGAGCGCGGGTCGAGGATCTTGTCGGCGAGCATGATCAGCCCGGCGCAGGTGCCGTAGACGGGCAGGCCCGCGGCGATCCGCTCGCGCAGCGGCTCCATCATCCCGAACAGGTTCGCGAGCTTGGACATGGTCGTGGACTCGCCGCCCGGGATGACCAGGCCGTCGACCTCGGCGAGCTCCTCGGGGCGCCGGACCGGCCTGGCCACGGCGTCAGCCGAGGCCAGGGCGATCAGGTGCTCCCGGACGTCGCCCTGCAGAGCCAGGACACCGATCACGGGAGTGGTCATCACCAGCCCCGGTTCGCGTAGCGCTCGGTCTCGGGCAGGGTGTCGCAGTTGATGCCGACCATGGCCTCGCCGAGGTTGCGGGAGGCGTCCGCGATGATCTTGGGGTCGTCGTAGAAGGTGGTGGCCTTCACGATGGCGGCGGCGCGCTTGGCCGGGTCGCCGGACTTGAAGATGCCCGAGCCCACGAAGACGCCCTCGGCGCCGAGCTGGCGCATCAGCGCGGCGTCGGCGGGGGTGGCCACGCCGCCGGCGGAGAACAGCACGACCGGCAGCTTGCCGAGCTCGGAGACCTCCTTGACCAGCTCGTACGGGGCGCGCAGATCCTTGGCGGCGGCGTACAGCTCGTTGTTGTCGAAGCCGCGCAGCTTGGCGATCTCGTTCTTGATCTGGCGCAGGTGGCGGACGGCCTCGACGACGTTGCCCGTGCCGGCCTCGCCCTTCGAGCGGATCATGGCCGCGCCCTCGGCGATGCGGCGCAGGGCCTCGCCGAGGTTGGTGGCACCGCAGACGAAGGGGGTGGTGAAGGCGAACTTGTCGGAGTGGTTGACCTCGTCGGCCGGGGTCAGGACCTCGGACTCGTCGATGTAGTCGACGCCGAGGGACTGCAGGACCTGGGCCTCGACGAAGTGGCCGATGCGCGACTTGGCCATGACCGGGATGGAGACGGCCTCGATGATCTCCTCGATCATGTTCGGGTCCGACATCCGGGCCACGCCGCCGTCCTTGCGGATGTCGGCGGGGACCCGCTCCAGGGCCATGACGGCCACGGCGCCCGCGTCCTCGGCTATCTTCGCCTGCTCGGCGTTGACCACGTCCATGATCACACCGCCCTTGAGCTGCTCGGCCATGCCGCGCTTGACGCGCGCGGTGCCGGTCTCGGGGGCCTGGGGAGTGGTGGGAAGGATGCTGGACACGGATGACCTCACTCGGTGAAAGAAGTTGATGCCTCACCGATGGAACATTCGAGGACCAGTCCACAGCAAGGGCCAATAGGGAGCCGGTGGATCGTTTTGTCAGGTCACAGGGTGGACTGACCTGCGAGTCAGTGGCCTGGTGGTCCGGTGACCTGCGAGTCGGCGGCTGGGGCGGACCGGTCGTCTGCGGGTCGGTCGTCTGCGAGTCGGCGGCTGGGGCGGACCGGTCGTCTGCGGGTCGGTCGTCTGCGAGTCGGCGGCTGGGGCGGACCGGTCGCCTGCGGGTCGGTCGTCTGCGAGTCCGTCGCCTGCGAGTCAGCTGCCGGGGCGGTCGGCGAGCGCGACCGGCGGCTCGTCGTCCATCTCGAAGGCCAGCGGGAACGGCGCGTGGCCGGCGAGGCGGAACCAGCGGACCTTGCGGTGCCGGCGCAGCGCCCGCGCGGCGCGCACGGCGTCGTTGTGGAACCGGCGGGCCATGGGGACACGGCGTACGGCATGGGCGAGCTCTCCCGCGGCCTCCTCGCCGCCGGGGACCTCGCGTACGGCCTCCACCTGGGCGGCCTCCCCGAAGACGGCCCGCAGGGCGGCGCTGAGCTCGCTCTCGGCGACCTCGCGCTGCTCCTCCTCGGCCTGACGGGCGGCGTGCGCGGCCTCGTACAGCACGATCGAGGCGGCGGGATCGAGGACGCCGGAGGTGGCGAGCTCCTGGGTGACCGAGGCGCGGCGCAGGAGCTGGGCGTCGAGGGCGGCGCGGGCGGCGTCGATGCGGGAGTGCAGGCGGTCGAGGCGGCCTGCGGTCCAGCTGAGGTAGAGGCCGATGGCGATGAGGCCGACGACGATCCAGATGAGGGTAGCGGTCACGGGCGGAAGGCTACCGGGAGTGACAGGGGGCTCGGCGGTCGGGCGGCGGGGGTGGGGTGTGCGGATGCTTGTGGCGGGGGTGTGCGGGCCCTTGCGAGGGGTGCTGCCCCGGACCCCGGCCGGACCCCTGGGACGGGGGGCGTGCGGGCCCTTGCGGGGGCGCTGCCCCCGGACCCCCGCGCCTCAATCGCCGGCGAGGCTGGATTTTGCGCCTCCGGCACGCCCGCGGCGGGGGCTCCGCGCCTCAAACTCCCCCAGACTTCGTCCGGGGGGACCCCCACGAGGCTGGATTCGCGGAGCTGGATTCCCGCCCCCCGCGCCGCTCAGTCCCGCGCCAGGCCGAAGCGGGAGCGGAAGCCGGGGCGTTCGTCCGCTGCCACCGAGGCCGCGCCGTCCGTCACCGTCTCGTAGACCGCGAGGATGTCCGAGCCGACCGTCGACCAGTCGAAGCGCCGCACATGCGCGCTGCCGCGCATCCGCAGCTCCGCGCGGCGGTCCGGGTCGCCCAGGAGGCGCACCGCCGCAGACGCCAGCGCCTGCGCGTCCTCGTTGGCGAACAGCTCGCCCGCCGCTCCCTGGTCCAGGACCTGGGCGAAGGCGTCCAGGTCGGAGGCGAGCACCGGCGCGCCCGCCGACATCGCCTCGACCAGGATGATGCCGAAGCTCTCGCCGCCCGTGTTCGGCGCGACGTAGACGTCGACGCTGCGCAGCAGCCGGGCCTTGTCCTCGTCGCTGACCATGCCCAGGAACTCGACCTTGGAGCGCATCTCGGCGGGCAGGGAGGCGACCGCCTCCTCCTCGTCGCCGCGCCCGGCGACCAGCAGCCGCACGTCCGGGCAGGCCGCGACGATCTTCGGGAACGCCGCCATCAGCACGGGCAGGCCCTTGCGCGGCTCGTCGATGCGGCCGATGAAGCCGATCGTGTTGCCCTGCCACTCCGCCTTCGGCTCCGCCTTCTCGAAGAAGCCGACGTCGACGCCGTTGGGGATGACGACCGCGTCGCCGCCCAGATGCTCCACGAGCGTGCGCCGCGCGTACTCGCTGACCGCGATCCGCGCGCTGATCTTCTCCAGCGCCGGCTGGAGGATCGGGTACGCCGCGATCATCGCCCGCGAGCGGGGATTGGACGTGTGGAAGGTGGCCACGATCGGCCCCTGCGCCGCCCAGCAGCTCAGCAGCCCCAGCGAAGGCGAGGTCGGCTCATGGATGTGGATCACGTCGAAGGTGCCGTCGTGCAGCCACCGCCGCACCCGCGCCGCCGACAGGAAGCCGAAGTTCAGCCGTGCGACCGAGCCGTTGTACGGGACCGGGACGGCCCGGCCCGCCGAGACGACGTACGGCGGCAGCGGGGTGTCGTCGTCCGCCGGCGCCAGCACGGACACCTGGTGCCCGAGGCGGATCAGATGGTCCGCGAGGTCTCTGATGTGGAATTGGACGCCGCCCGGCACGTCCCAGGAGTAGGGGCAGACGATGCCGATCTTCACGGCCGTCGCTCCTCCAGATCCGCGAGCCACAGTCGCTGCAGCATGTGCCAGTCCTCCGGGTGCTCGGCGATTCCCGTGGCGAAGGCATCGGCCAGCGCCTGTGTCATGGCGGACGTCTTCTCGGCCTTCGTGCCTGTCTCCGGCACCTCGATCGGCGGGTGGATCCGGCCCCGCAGACGCGGCGCCTCCTCGTACCAGAGGGTGACCGGCAGCAGCAGCGCGCCGGTCTGCTGCGCCAGCATCGCCGGCCCCGCGGGCATCCGCGCCGTGTCCCCGAAGTACTTCACCTCGACACCGTTGGCCGACAGGTCGCGGTCGGAGACCAGGCAGACCAGGCCGCCGGAGCGCAGCCGCCGCGCCAGGTTCCCGAACGCCGATCCGCCGGCGTGCGGCAGGACCTCCATGCCGAGGCTCTCGCGGTAGGCCACGAACCGGTCGTACAGCGACTCGGGCTTGAGGCGCTCGGCGACCGTGGTGAAGGGGATCCCCAGGGTGCGGGTGACCCACACCCCCGCGAGGTCCCAGTTCGCCAGGTGCGGCAGCGCCAGCACGACGCCGCGTCCCTGCGCCATGCCCTCGGTCAGATAGTGCGAGTCCTTGATCGCCACGTTGTCCCGGACGCGCTCGGCGCTCCACGTGGGCAGCCGGAAGGACTCCATCCAGTACCGCATGTACGAGCGCATGCCGGCCTTCGACAGCTCGGCGAGGCGCTCGGGGCTCGCGTCGGGCACGACGCGGGCGAGGTTCGACTCGAGCCGCAGCACGCCCTTGCCGCGCCGCTTCCAGGCGGTGTCCGCGATCGTCCGGCCCAGCGCAGCGGCGGCCGGCTCGGGCAGCTTCTTGACGGTGCTCCAGCCCAGCCCGTACAGCGTGTCGGTCAGCCGCTCTCTCACGATGTCGCCTCACTCCCCCGCGCCGTCTCGGCGTCTGCCTCGGCGGACTCCCTGCGCACCGTCACGACCCGCTGTCCCAGCGTCACCGCGCTGCCCACCGCCACGATCCACAGCGCGATCGGCAGCAGCACCTCGACGCCCGGCACCCCGAAGGCGCTCAGTCCGGCGAGACCCGCCGCGACCAGCGAGATCACCAGACGCTCGGCGCGCTCGATCAGACCGTTGACGGCGACCGGCAGGCCAATCGATTCGCCTCGTGCCTTGGTGTACGACACGACCTGGCCGCTCGCGAGACAGAAGATGGACACGGCACACAGCACATTGTCGTTCCCCGTGCCCGCGTACCAGAGCGCGAACCCGCCGAAGATGGCGCCGTCGGCGACCCGGTCCAGCGTCGAGTCCAAGAACGCGCCCCACCGGCTGGAAATCCCGGCCTGCCGCGCCATGTTGCCGTCGACGAGATCCGAGAAGACGAACAGGGTGATGACGATCGTGCCCCAGAAGAACTCTCCCCGGGGGAAGAAGACCAGCGCACCCGCCATCACTCCGGCTGTTCCGATGAGGGTGACCGCGTCGGGGCTCACCCCGCGGCGGAGCAAGAATGCGGCGAACGGTGTGAGAACACGCGTGAAGAATGCACGCGCGTACTTGTTCAGCATGGCCTTCCCGAGGGGTCGGTGGGCCGCGTGGCCCCAACGGCCACCGGCTGGCCCATCGTAGCCACGACCGAGAGGCCGCACCGCCGGGCGCCCGTCCGCCGCCGTCGCGTACGACGTATGGACGCACCGTGACGGGAGTGGAAAGCTCGAAAGACCACCGCGGGCATCGCCGGAGCTGCCCCCGGACGCCGTCCGGAGACCTTCCATGGCTCCCCACGCCCGCGGCTCCCCCTCTCCCTCACCGTGAATCGATCGGGAGGCAAGAATCATGGGCGACAAGGCGAATGCACACCCCGGAGCCGCCGGCAGGGCAGCTACGGCCGACCGGCCCTCATCCGTACGGAACGTGGTGCTGGTCGGCCACAGCGGATCGGGAAAGACCACCCTGGTCGAGGCCCTCGCGCTGACCGCGGGAGCGGTCAACCGGGCCGGACGGGTCGAGGACGGCGGGACCGTCTCCGACTACGACGAGATCGAGCACCGGCAGCAGCGCTCCGTACAGCTCTCCCTGGTGCCCCTCGAATGGGACGGATACAAGATCAACCTCCTCGACACCCCCGGGTACGCGGACTTCGTCGGGGAGCTCAGGGCCGGTCTGCGAGCGGCGGACGCGGCCCTCTTCGTCGTCTCGGCCGCCCAGGAGGCCGACGCGGTGGCGGGCGCCACCCGCATGGTGTGGGAGGAGTGCGCGGCCGTGGGGATGCCGCGCGCCATCGTCGTCACGCACCTGGAGACCGCCCGCACGGACTTCGAGGAGCTCACCCGGGTCTGCGGCGAGATCTTCGGCGGGGACGACCCCGACGCCGTGCTGCCGCTGTATCTGCCGCAGTACGGAGCGCAGAACCCCGACGGGCACGCCCCCGTCACCGGCCTGGTCGGGCTGCTCTCGCAGAAGATCTTCGACTACTCCTCCGGCGAGCGGAAGGACACCCCGCCCGACCCCGCGCAGAGCGCGCTGATCGAGGAGGCCCGCAATCGCCTCATCGAGGGGATTATCGCCGAGAGCGAGGACGAGACCCTGATGGACCGCTATCTCGGCGGCTCCGAGATCGACCTCGCGACGCTCATCGACGACCTCGAGAAGGCCGTCGCCCGCGGCGTCTTCCACCCGGTCCTCGCCGCCGCCCCCGCGGCCGACGGCGCCAAGCAGGGACTGGGCACCGTCGAGCTGCTGGAGCTGATCACCCGCGGCTTCCCCACGCCGCTGGAGCCCGTCTGCCCGGCCGTCACCACGCCCCAGGGCGCGCCCCGCCCCCAGATCAGCTGCGACCCCGAAGGACCGCTGGTCGCCGAGGTGGTCAAGACCGCCTCCGACCCCTACGTCGGGCGGATCTCCCTGGTCCGCGTCTTCTCCGGCACCCTGCGTCCCGACGAGACCGTCCACGTCTCCGGACACGGCCTGGCCGACCGCGGCCACGAGGACCACGACGTCGACGAACGCGTCGGCGCGCTCTCCACGCCCTTCGGCAAGCAGCAGCGGCCCCTCGGCCAGGTCATCGCGGGCGACCTCGCCTGCGTCGCCAAGCTCGCCCGCGCCGAGACCGGGGACACGCTGTCCGCGAAGGACAACCCTCTGCTGATGGAGCCGTGGCAGATGCCCGACCCGCTGCTGCCGCTCGCCATCCAGGCGCACAGCAAGGCGGACGAGGACAAGCTCTCCCAGGGCCTGTCGCGGCTGGTCGCCGAGGACCCCACCATGCGTCTCGAACAGAACCAGGACACCCACCAGGTCGTCCTGTGGTGCCTGGGCGAGGCCCACGCGGACGTGGCCCTGGAGCGGCTGCGCAACCGCTATGGCGTCCAGGTCGACGTCATCCCGTACAAGGTCCCCCTGCGCGAGACCTTCGGCGCGCCGTCGGCGGGCCGCGGACGGCATGTGAAGCAGTCCGGCGGCCACGGCCAGTACGCGATCTGCGAGATCGAGGTGGAGCCGCTGCCGGCCGGCTCCGGCATCGAGTTCGTCGACAAGGTCGTCGGCGGCGCGGTGCCGCGCCAGTTCATCCCGTCCGTCGAGAAGGGCGTACGCGCCCAGGCGGCCCGGGGCGTCGCGGCCGGCCACCCCCTGGTGGACGTGCGCGTGACCCTGCTCGACGGAAAGGCGCACTCCGTCGACTCCTCCGACGCGGCCTTCCAGACGGCCGGCGCGCTCGCCCTGCGCGAGGCGGCGGCCGACGCCCGCATCGACCTGCTGGAGCCGGTCGCCGAGGTGCGGGTGCTGGTCTCGGACGAGTACGTCGGCCCCGTGATGAGCGACCTGTCGGGACGGCGCGGCCGCGTCGTCGGCACCGAGCAGGCCGGCGGGTCGCGCACCCTGGTGCGGGCGGAGGTCCCGGAGATCGAGATCGGGCGGTACGCGATCGATCTGCGGTCCATCTCACACGGCACCGGGCAGTTCAGCCGCTCCTACGCCCGGCACGAGGCGATGCCTCCGCAGCTCGCCGACAAGATGCGCGAACAGGCGGACGGAAGCGCGTAGTTGACAGTGCCGCCCGCCCCGCGCCCCCGCGGCGGGCGGCATTTCGCCGTGGTCTGACGAATCGGCCGCGCCCTCGATACGCTGTGGTGCCCAGCTCAGAAGGTGTGCGGGGCGCGGTAGTTGGGAACAGGCCGCAGTGCGGAAGCATGCGGCGAGGGGGCGGCAGTGGCGAACGGCTTCGATTTCACTCCAGGGGCACAGGTCCCGCTCCTCGGCTCGGCCGGGCAGACGGCCGCGACGCATGCGCTGGCATCGGCCGCGTACCGCGACAGCCCGGTCGACGACATCCTCAAAGCGAACAGCGACTGGCATAAATCAGACGTGAAGAAGGGCAAGTTCTCGCTCTTCGAGCCCAATCTCGGCGAGGCCTTCTCCCGCGCCGTCCAGGTGCGCATGCTCGGCGGCGCCCGCGCCGCGCTCATCCAGTCCTTCGGCACCGAGCCGCAGGCCGTGGTCGAGCACTGCCTGGCGGCCACCCGCATCCGCAAGGAGCGAGACGCCAAGCTGACCGGCGTGATGGCGGTGTTCGGGCTGCTCTTCCTGCCCGGACTGCTGCTGTGGATGGCCGTCTTCCAGCTGCGCCGGACCATAGCGGGCGCGCAGAACAAGGGCGCGGGCGCGCTGGGCACCCTGCTGCTCGTCGCCGTCGGCGGCCTGGCCGTGATCTTCCTGGTGCGGCTGCCGTTCAGCGGGTTCTGGGGCCTGTACATCCGGGGCATGATCGTCGCGCCCGTCGTCGGCTGGCTGCTGGCCAAACGGATCTGCGAGACCACCGCCAAGGACATGCGAGCCCGCTGGGACAGCCTGCTCTCCGGCGGCGGCATCGGCGCCAAGGTCCCCGAGGCCGTGCCCGGAAACCCCGGCGAGACCGCCGCCGAGCAGCTGCGCCAGGGCCTGGAGAAGCTCACCGCCGAGCAGCAGTCCAACTCCGTCTTCTACGCCGGCCCCAAGGGCATACTCGGCATGGGCACCCGCTGGGGCAGCTGGCAGCTCGCCGAGGAGCTCGTCTCCAAGGAGCCCGGCAAGGAGATCAACCAGTTCCGCAGCTGGGACGTCATACGCGCCATCCACGACCGCCTCAAGCTCCTGGAGCGCGGCCCGCTGAACTCCGGCGGCTTCCCGACCCCCTCGGTCAAGCACTGGATCGTCGCGCCCGTCGGGGAGAACGCGGCGGCGGTCACCCGGCCCGAGGGCCAGGACGTGGACACCTTCCAGGTCAAGGGCCACGAGATACAGCGCATCTGCAACCACCAGCAGTTCGGCGGCGGCAACCGGCACTACCTCGGCGTCCAGTTCACCCTCTGGGACGGGCAGTTGGTCATCACCATGATGATCACCGTGACGGTCCTCCACGAGACGCTGCGCATCGAGGTGACGGGCCACGCGCTGGGCCCGGTGCACTCCCTGTTCACCAGCAAGCCCGCGCCCAAGACCGTCACCGTCAGCAAGACCGTCCGCTTCTGGGAGACGGTCGACCGGGTGCTGCCGCTGGTGGAGACCCGCGAGGTGGTGCGGCTCGCCGTGCGCGCGCCCTTCACCTGGTACCCGCCGCTGCTCGACTTCCTCGGCGGGAAGCTGGTCCTGCCCGAGCCCTTCGGGCTGCGGCACGCCTGGGCCGAGAAGCCCTGGCGGCACCGCTTCATGGCGGACGACGCGATGCGGGCGGCCACGCCCGTGCTCCGGGTGGCGCACACCGCCGCGATGAAGGTGCTCGAGGAGAACGGCGTGGACACCGAGCGCTTCGGCAACCGCTCCATGGTCGTCAGCGGCATGGTGCAGGACCCGTCCCCGCGCAACGCCGACTCGTACGACGCGTAGAGGCGTAGCACCGTAGAGCCGTAGACGAGCGAGGGCCGCGCAGACGGCGCGTGACCCGCACGATCCGTGCGGGTCACCGGCCCGCCGCTTAGGGGGCCGCGCTAGTCGACGGGCCAGGCGTCCGCGAGCATCTTGCGGGTGTCCCCGAGCAGCTGCGGCAGCACCTTGGTGTGCCCGACCACCGGCATGAAGTTGGTGTCCCCGCCCCACCGGGGCACCAGGTGCTGGTGCAGATGCGCGGCGATGCCGGCGCCCGCGACCGTCCCCTGGTTCATCCCGATGTTGAAGCCGTGCGCCCCCGAAGCCGTGCGGAGCGCCCGCATCGCGCGCTTGGTGAACAGCGCCAGCTCGGCGGTCTCCGCGTCGTCGAGGTCCGTGTAGTCGGCGACGTGCCGGAAGGGCACGACCATCAGATGCCCGCCGTTGTACGGATAGAGGTTGAGCACCGCGTAGACGTGCGAGCCGCGTGCGATCACCAGTCCGTCCTCGTCGGACTTGGACGGAATGGAGCAGAAGGGACAGCCGTCGTCGGCTCCCGGCCCGGTCGGCTTGTTCTCCCCCTGGATGTACGCCATCCGGTGGGGCGTCCACAGGCGCTGGAACGCGTCCTGCGTCCCCACTCCGATCTGCTGTTCCGGCTCACTCGTCATGCTGTGAAGCATATGGCTTCGCCCGTTCGGACCGTGTCGCCGGGGCGCGGTGCGGGCGCCCCTCGGCCATGCTGACCCGATGGATGAGGCGAGCCCGGCGGTGCGCTGGGAGCGGCGCACGGAGATTCCCCTGTTCATCGTGTCCCTGCTGTTCCTCGCCTCGTACGCGATCCGGGTGCTGGCGCACGATATGTCCGTTCCCTGGCGGGACGTGTGTCTGGCGATGACGTATGCCGCCTGGGCGGTGTTCATCGTGGACTACGTGATCAGGTGGCGGCTGAGCGGGCAGCGGCTCGGCTTTCTGCGCACGCACATGCTGGACACCGTGGTCCTGGTGCTGCCGCTGCTGCGGCCGCTGCGGATGGTCAAGCTCTACGACGCGGTCCAGCGCCGCCACGACCAGCCCAGGCTCTCGCTGTACGCGCGCGTGATCACATACGCGGGGCTGGCCGCGCTGCTGCTCGGCTTCGCCGGGTCCCTCGCGGTCTACCAGCAGGAGCACGCTGCGCCGGGGGCCACGATCCGCACCTTCGGCAACGCGGTGTGGTGGGCCTGCTCGACGCTGAGCACGGTCGGGTACGGCGATGTGGTGCCGGTGACCCCGGGCGGCCGGTTGATCGCGAGCGCGATGATGTTCTGCGGTATGGCGCTGCTGGGGGCGGTCACGGGGTCGTTCTCGTCATGGCTGCTGCAGACGTTCTCCCGGCCGGGAGAGCAGAGGCCCCCGGGAAGCTGATGCCTCCCGGGGGCCGAGTCCGCGTGTGCGGGCGATCAGGCGTCAGACCTGTACGCGGCGCTCCACGACGTCGACGAGCTTGGCCAGGGCCTCCTCGCGCGCGATCCCGTTCTCCTGGGAGCCGTCGCGGTAGCGGAAGGAGACCGTGCCGGCGTTCATGTCGTCGTCGCCGACGATGACCATGAACGGGACCTTCTGCTTCTGCGCGGTCCTGATCTTCTTCTGCATACGGTCGGAGGACGAGTCCACCTCGATGCGCAGGCCCTTCTTCTTCGCCTCGGCGGCGAACTCCTGGAGGTAGTCGATGTGCGCGTCGCCGATCGGGATGCCGACCGCCTGCACGGGGGCCAGCCAGGCCGGGAACGCGCCCGCGTAGTGCTCCAGGAGCACCGCGAAGAACCGCTCGATGGAGCCGAACAGCGCGCGGTGGATCATGACCGGGCGCTGCTTGCTGCCGTCGGGGCCGGTGTACTCCAGGTCGAAGCGCTCGGGCAGGTTGAAGTCGAGCTGCACGGTCGACATCTGCCAGGTGCGGCCGATGGCGTCGCGCGCCTGCACCGAGATCTTCGGGCCGTAGAACGCGGCGCCGCCCGGGTCCGGGACCAGCGGGAGGCCCTGCTTCTCGGCGACCTGCTGGAGGACCGCGGTGGCCTCCTCCCAGATCTCGTCGGAGCCGACGAACTTGACCGGGTCCTTGGTGGACAGCTCCAGGTAGAAGTCGGTCAGACCGTAGTCGCGCAGCAGGTTCAGGACGAAGGTGAGCGTCTTGTCGAGCTCGTCCGCCATCTGCTCCTTGGTGCAGTAGATGTGCGCGTCGTCCTGGGTGAAGCCGCGGGCCCGGGTCAGGCCGTGGACGACGCCCGACTTCTCGTACCGGTACACGGTGCCGAACTCGAACAGGCGCAGCGGCAGCTCACGGTAGGAGCGCCCGCGCGCGTCGAAGATCAGGTTGTGCATCGGGCAGTTCATGGGCTTGAGGTAGTAGTCCACGCCCTCGTCGAGCTGCATGGGCGGGTACATGCCGTCGGCGTACCAGTCCAGGTGGCCCGAGGTCTCGAACAGCTTCCCCTTGGTGGCGTGGGGGGTGTAGACGAACTCGTACCCCTCCTCCTCGTGCCGCTTGCGCGAGTAGTCCTCCATGACCCGGCGGACGACGCCGCCCTTGGGGTGGAAGACGGCGAGGCCGGAGCCGATCTGCTCGGGGACGGAGAAGAGGTCCAGCTCGTTGCCGAGCTTGCGGTGGTCGCGCTTCTCCGCCTCGGCGAGGAACTCCAGGTGCGCCTTCAGCTCTTCCTTGGAGGGCCACGCGGTGCCGTAGATGCGCTGGAGCATCGGGTTCTTCTCGCTGCCGCGCCAGTACGCCGCAGCGTTGCGCATCAGCTTGAACGCCGGGATGTTGCGGGTGGTGGGCAGGTGCGGACCGCGGCAGAGGTCCTTCCAGCACAGGTCGCCGGTCTTGGCGTCGAGGTTGTCGTAGATGGTCAGCTCGCCGCCGCCCACCTCGACGTTCGCTCCGTCGTCAGTCGAGGCCGAGCCCTTGATGCCGATGAGCTCCAGCTTGTACGGCTCGTCCGCGAGCTCCTCGCGCGCGGCCTCGTCGGTGACGACGCGGCGCGAGAAGCGCTGGCCGCGCTTCTGGATCTCCTGCATCTTCTTCTCGACGGCCTTGAGGTCGTCGGGGGTGAAGGGCTTCTCGACGTCGAAGTCGTAGTAGAAGCCGTCCCGCACCGGCGGGCCGATGCCGAGCTTGGCCTCGGGGAAGAGCTCCTGCACGGCCTGCGCCATGACGTGCGCGGTGGAGTGGCGCAGGATGTTCAGGCCGTCCTCGGAGGAGATCTCGACGGGCTCGACCTCCTCGCCGTCCTTGATCTCGTACGCGAGGTCCTTCAGCTCTCCTGCGACGCGGGCGGCGATGACGGTGCGCTCGCCGGCGAAGAGATCGGCGGCCGTAGTGCCCGTCGTCACCACGCGCTCTTCCCGCTCGGAATCGCGTTGGATGATCACACGGACGTCTGACACCGGTCTCTCCTGACTGAAGGGGTACGCGGCGATCCTGATGGCGCGCGCGATACGAATCGTACCGAGGGGAGGGGACGACTCGCGAAACGGTTTGATCCCCCCGCCCGATCCCCCGCTTGATCCCGCCCCTTCGTCCAGCCCCTTCGTCCTGCCCCTTCGTCCCGCCGCTTGATCCCCCGCGCCGCCCCGGACCCCCGGCGGCCCTTCGGCTCCGCGCCCGGGTCCGGCGGAGCCCGGGCGGAGGGCCCCGCGCGGCGGACACCTCTCACTCCTCCTGGAAGGCGTCCTCGAAGAAGTCCAGGTTCTCGTGCAGCGACTTCATCAGCCTGTCCCGCTCCGCGTCGTCCACCTGCACCGGCACCACGCTCGACGCGTCGGTGAGCCTCCTGAACCCCCCGCGCCTCTCCAGCCTGCCCGCCACCCGGATCGGCAGGCCGACCAGGTGGGCATGGCCGGCGGTGCGGTACGCGTCCTCGTCGAGCGCGACGCGGACGTGCGGCACCTCCGCCCCGGCCAGCACCCGCAGCCGTACCGTCCCCCCGCCGCGCGGCCCGGAGCGGCGCATCCGGACCACCGCGCCCGTGATCCGCACGGGCACGGACGGCTCGTCCTGGAGGTAGCGCGCCCCGGCCTCGCGCAGGGCGGGCAGGTCGCCCGGCGAGAACTCCACGGGCTCGCTCCTCGGCGCGCACCCCTCGGGCACCCCGGCGGCCGGCGCCCACTCCAGGGCGATCCGCGCCCCCTCAGAGCCGCGGACCAGTGCGACGACAGACTCGGTGAGCTCCCGGCTGACGCCCGCCTGGACGGCCGCGTCGAAGGCCTCCATGCCGCCGGTGGCCCGTCGGTAGTCGGTGGCCTCGCGGGCCGCGTGCAGCGCCTGGTAGAGCCGGACGGCGACCGGCCGCCCGCTCCGCGCGGGCACGAACGCGGTCAGGGAGCGCCCGCCCTGAGCGGGTCCGACCAGGACGCCGTCCAGCGAGGCCTGGGCCTGTCGCCGGTGGCGCACGCCGTAGTACCCGGCGCGTCCGCGCACCGCGAGCGCCCCGGCGAGCAGCATCTGCCGGGCGGCGGCGCGCAGTTGCTCCTGGGCGGTCCAGGAGCCCGTGCCCGACGGGCCCAAGGGCACATCGCGCCACCAGCGGATCTCGTCGCTGGGCACGGTGAGGCCGACGAGCACGTCGCGGGCGGAGGGCGCGGCGCTGCGGGCCAGGGCGGTCAGCGCCTCGCTCAGCAGATCGTCGCAGTCGGGGAAGGACCTGCTCTCGGGCACGAGCAGGCTGGTGCCGCCGACGGCGGGCCCGGGCGGCGTCCAGCGCGCGTACCGTCCGGCGGCCCCGCCGCGCCGCCGCCAGCCGTGCCGGTCGAGCAGGGCGCCGAGGACGACCGGGTCGATCTGCGCGGGGTCGGGCTCGTCTCCCCCGTACCAGGGCGCCGCCGGCTCGCCGGTCGGGTGGGGAAGGGCGAGCGGGGACGGCGGCTCGTGGGCGAAGTCGTCGAAAGGCCGGTGCATCAGGGTCTCCCTCCAGCCCCGACCCGGGTCATGATCTCGCAGAGCGCCCGGTCGTCGAAGATCCGTGAGGTCGGGATCCGCACGGTGGTCCTGCGCCTGCCCGTCACCGGGTGGCCTGCCAGGTTGGTCCAGTAGCAGCAGTGCCGCAGATCGAGCCGGTCGTGGCCGGCGCGCAGCCACTCGTCCTGAGTCCGGGGGACGAGCATCACGACGAGGATCTTGTGTACGGAGACGGGGGTGCGGGCGAGCTTCACCAGGTGGTCGTTGTCGAGGGTGAAGGAGAACGTCGGCCCCGGGGGGTTGGGCGGGATCTGGTACGTGCACTTGAGCTGCACTTTGACGGTCACCTCGTCGTCGACCGCGTGTCCGGCCGAGCTATGGCTGACGTGCCAGTCGATGCCGTTGTCCGGAAACGGCTGCGAGAGCGAGCAGCCGGCCGCGGCGGCGACCGCGTGGAGGTAGCCCACTTGGAGCGTCTCCATGCAGGCGGTGGTGGCGAGAGCGCCGCGCAGCGGTGCTGTCCGCTGGGGCAGCAGCCCTCCCGATTCGGGCTGCGCGAGCGCCATGGCTCTGTGTGCCTTCCGGGCTGTGCCGAACACTGATCACACGACGGGGCGTCAGTTCTCGTACCCGTCATCTGTGTTGTCACCCGTCGGGGTCTTGCGCAAACGGCGTACCGCACAACCAGCCCGGGTATCAACCGATTCGGGCAGGCGGATCACGCCATCTGCCCAGCACGTGCGAGGAGTTCGGGGATGACGCGCTGGTATGACGGCCCCCTGGCCGCATTTGACACAGAGACCACAGGAATCAACGTCGAGCACGACCGCATCGTCTCCGCCGCGGTCGTCGTGCAGGAGACTGCGGGCGGGCGGGCGCGCGTCCTGCGCTGGCTGATCGATCCGGGGGTGCCGGTGCCGCCGGAGGCGACGGCGGTGCACGGGCTCACCGACGACCACCTCCAGCGCAACGGCCGCTGGCCCGCGCCCGCGATGGAGGAGATAGCCCGCGCCCTGGCGGAGCAGTGCGCCGCGTCCCGCCCGCTCGTGGTGATGAACGCGCCGTTCGATCTGACGATCCTCGACCGCGAACTGCGCCGCCACCGGGCCTCGTCGCTGGGCCGCTATCTGGAGAACGTCCCGCTGTGCGTCCTGGACCCGAGGGTGCTGGACAAGCATCTGGACCGGTACCGCAAGGGCCGGCGCACGCTCGGCGACCTGTGCGCGCAGTACGAGGTCGAGCTGGAGGGCGCGCACGACGCGGCAGCCGACGCGACGGCGGCCATGGAGGTCGTGCGGGCGGTGGGGCGCCGCTTCGCCGCGCGCATGGAGCGGCTGTCGCCGGCCGAGCTGCACACGCTCCAGGCGGTGTGGCACGCGGCCCAGGCACGCGGTCTCCAGGCGTGGTTCGCGCGCAGCGGGACGCCCGAGTTCGTGGACCCGGCGTGGCCGCTGCGGCCCGAACTGCCCGCGGCCGCCTGACGGGTGACCGTCCGGGCCTGTCCAGGGTCGTCCGGGGGCCGCCGGGAGCGTCCGGGTCGTCCGGGGGTGTCCGCGAGCACGAAAAAGCCGGTCCGTCGTCGACGGACCGGCCTCTCCCGGTGGGCGATACTGGGTTCGAACCAGTGACCTCTTCGGTGTGAACGAAGCGCTCTCCCACTGAGCTAATCGCCCGGGAACGCACTGAACCATACAGGCCCGTGCGGGTTTCCTTCAAACCCTGCCGAGGTATGCGGCCAGGCCGCGCCGCCCGCCGCGCATCATCGCCGCGTGGTTGGCTCGGAAGAGGGGGCGGCAGGGCAGCGCGAGCCGCCGCATCAGGGGGTTGCGCACCTCCACCTCCTGTTCGTAGACGGCGCGTGTGCCGGTGTCGTCCGGCCGGGCGGCGAGCGTCCAGCGGGCCCATCCCTCGAGGTCGCCCTCCAATTGGATCTCCAGCACCCGAGCCGCCGGGTCGCGCCGCAGGGCGCGGGCGGTGACCAGCAGTTCGTACGGGAGGAAGGAGCGGAAGCGCGCGGCGCCGCGGTCCTCGCCGAGCGGGGTCACCTCGCGGACCTGCGGCCACCACAGGGGGTACTCCTCGGCCTTCGCCAGCACGTCGTAGACGGCGGCCGGGGCGGCGGGCAGGTCCCAGACGGTGTGGAAGCGGTAGTGGCTCCAGTCCATGGGTCCAAGTCTGCGCCCGCGGGGGCGTACTCACCCGGCGTCTGAGTATCCGAGCCCATGCCCCAGGGGGTGGCGGCGGTCACACTCCGCACTATGGAGAGAGTGCCACCACCGGCCGAGGAACTGGCGATCCTCGACCGCGAGCTGAGCCAGATCGAGGCGCGTCGCGCTCAGTTGCTGGCCCGCAGGGCCTGGCTGCTCGGCGCGCTGCAGTCGCAGACCGCCGGGGCGCCAAGGCCCGCCGGACCGCCCCTCGCGCCGCGGCCCGTCCTCGCGCGGCCCGCCGTGGCGCCGTCCGACGCGACGGCCCCGAATGTGCAGAACGTGCTGCTCGCGCTCGGCGGGGTGCTGCTGACCATCGCGGCCGTGGCCTTCACCTTGGTCAGCTGGGGTCACTTGGGCATCGGCGGCCGCTCCGCGGTGCTCGGCGCGGTGACGGCCCTGACGCTCGCGGCGCCGGTCGCGCTGCTGCGCCGGGGGCTCGTGGCGACGGCGGAGTCGGTGGCGGCGCTGGGTCTGGTGCTGACGGTGCTGGACGCGTACGCGCTGCACCGGGTGGCGCTGCCCGGGACGGACGCTGTGGGCTACGCGGCGCTCGCGTCGGCCGTGCTCGCCGGGATCTGGGCGGCGTACGGGCTGGTGCTGAGCCGGCTGCGCACTCCGCTGCCGGCGGCCGTCGTGACCGCGCAACTGCCGCTCGTCCTGTGGTCGCTGACCGCGGGGGCGGGCGCCCCGCCGATGGAGTGGGCGCTGCTGGCGACGGCCGCGTTCGACGTCGTGGTCGCGGTGTGGGCGAAGCCGGCGCCGGTGCGGGCCCTGGCCGGCACGTGTGCGGCGCTGACGGGCGGGCCGGCCCTGTTGATCGGCGGCTGGCAGTCGGTGACGGCGGACACCGCGCTCGACGCGGTGGAGCCCGCCGTCCTGCTGGCCGCGGCGGCCGGGCTGGCGCTCTTCGCGGCTCTCCGGGTGCCCGTGATCGCGTACGTCGCGTCGGCGACGGCCGGTCTGACGTCGATCGCGGCGGTCGGCGGCGTGCTGCGCGCGGGGACGCCGGAGGCGTGGGCGGTGCTGGGGTATCCGCTGTGCGCGGTGGCTCTGCTGCCGGTCCTGCGGGCGGGTCTGCCGCAGCCGACGACACGCGGCCTCGCGGGCGCGGCGGCCGCGGTGCACGCCGCGTCGGCGCTGTGGGC
>NZ_JBFAYB010000105.1:0-28038 GCF_040681075.1 Streptomyces sp. NPDC051907
GGTGTGGCCGTGGCCGTCCGGCACGCCCGTGGAGAACGGCAGGTCGGCGGTGACCTGCCAGAAGGTCACGAAGGGCAGCCAGACCATCGCTTCGAGCACGTCGTCGCCCGGCGCCTCGCCGATCCAGTCCGGTTCGGACAGGAGGAGCTCGGGGCTCCACCACACGATCGGATCGGAGGGGTGCATCATGTAGAGCACCCTCGTCCCGTCCCACGGCTGGTCCGTCGGAGGCAGCCCGGCGGCGGGGTCGTCGGTGAACCGGACGGTCCGCCCCTCCTTGTAGACGGGCGCGATCTCAGGGCTCTGCGCGTCGCGCTGATCGCTGAACTCGCGGAACAGGGTGTTGAAGTTCGGCGGTCCGGCGAACAGCGTGCCGGCGGTGCGGTTGCGCAGGTCGTACTCCCCGCTGAAGGCCGTCTCGCCGCCGAACGACCCCAGGCTCTCGCCCGCCACGAACAGCCGCGGCCGCTGGTCCTGGGGCAGCTTGGACCAGACGTCGTAGACCGCGTCGAAGAGCTCGCGGCCGGCTTGGCGCGCCTTGGACTGGTCGACGAGGTAGGACAGCCAGGACGGCAGATACGAGTACTGCATCGCCACGGTGGCCGAGTCGCCGTCGCCGAGGTACTCGAACGAGTCCACGGCGGCGGGATCGACCCAGCCGCTGCCCGTCGTGGTCGTCACGAGCAGGTTCGCGCGCTCGAAGCCGCCCGCCCGCCGGAGGTCCGCGACGGCGCGCTCCGCCCGGGTCTCGGTGTCCTCCGAGGTCGCCAGCCCGGCGTAGGCCCGGACGGGCTCCTGCGCCGGGCGGTGGGTGAACGCGCCGATGTCCTGGGCCGTCGGTCCGCTGCCGGTGAACACCCGGCCCTGCCGGCCCAGCGAGTCCCACGGCACCAGGGAGCCGGGCCCGCCCGAGCGCATGGCCGACGTCGGCTGGTGCACGCCTTCCGGCGTCTGCGTGTCCCGTACGGAGAACGCCTCGTTGGCCGCGTTCACGAAGCCGCCCAGCAGCACTCCGCTGACCACGGACCACACCAGACCCGCCACCACGACCCAGCCGACCACCCGAGCCGCGCGCGGGCCGATCCAGCGCCCGAGCAGACGGGCGGCCCCGCGGTACAGGCTCCGGATCCCCCGCCCGGCCAGCAGCAGGAGGTAGAAGACGAGAGCGGCGACCAACGGGCTGGCGACGGCGGCCAGGACGTCGTAGTCGGCGACCCCCATGAGCTCGCGGATCTCGTGCTGCCAGTACTGTCCGAACCCGAACGACAGGCCGAACAGCACGATTGCGCTCACGAGCAGGACACGCCACGACCTGCGCGAGGCACTCCGCGCGCCCCGGTCGGCGAAAGCGCGCCACACGGAGGCCCCCACCACGCCGAGCCCGTAACCGATGGCCGCGCTGATGCCGCAGACCAGTCCCTGGAGGATGCCTGAACGGGGGAGCAGCGACGGTGTGAAGGACAGGCACGCCAGGACGAGCGCGCCCCAGCAGCCGGGCAGCGTGACGTGGAACAGCCGGCGGCGCCTCCCGGAGCCGGGGGACGGCTCGGCTCGGGACGGGGGAGCCGGCCCGCCGTGCTCGGCCCCCGTCTCCCGCGATGCGTCGCCCCCGCTTCTGCCCCCGCTCTCGTCATCGGCCGTGGCGCCACGCCCGTCCGCCCGGCCGTCCTCGTTGCGCGACGGCGGCCCCTCCGGCGACCTGCGGGGTGGCGGCCCCTCCGATGGAGGAACTGGCGGGTCCTGGCTCATGGCTCTCCTCCGGGACCCATGGTCCCAAGGCCCGGCCGCCAATGCCATCCGAGCCGCCCCCTGATCCCCCTGTCCCTCCGAGCCGCCCGAGTCGCTCGTGAGCTGACCGCGCTGCGTCCCCTGCGGCCGACGGGCGTCTGGGGTGGACATGCCGCGCGAGGTGACCGCTCGTAGCCTGAAGTCGTCGCCTGCGGACGTCCGTGTCCACGGGAAGTCGGCTCGCCCGGCACACGGTGCCCAAGACTCCTGTCCGGCAGCCGGTGGAGCGGTGGGAGGTTGCCCCATGAGCAGGCGTTGGACCGCGCGTCTGGCCCTTGCCGCGGGCACAGCGGCGCTCCTGGTGCTGGTGGTCTTCGCCGGGTTCGGAAGCCTTCTGCTCATGGGCGTGGGATGGGCAGGACTGGTGCTCACGGCGGCCGGCGGATGGTGGATTCTCACCCACACCGGCTGGATCAGGGTGCTGGCGGTGCTGCTGGTGGTCGCCGCGCCGATCGCCGTCCTGGTTCTGTACGCGGCGGCCGGGCTGCTGTGGGTCGTGCTGGTCTCGGTCGGCCTATGGGCGCTTGCCGTCTCCGCGGGCAGGGCCGCACTCGTCGAAGACAGCCCGCCGGGCATGCCGGAGCAGTCCGTCAGCCCAGCCGAGCGACCGTTCCTGATCATGAATCCGCGCGCGGGCGGAGGAAAGGTCGAGAAGTTCCGCCTGGCGGAGCGAGCCAGGGCCCTGGGCGCCGAGGTCGTCGTCCTCGACCCGGAGCATCGGCAGGATGTGGCCGAGCTGGCGCGGCGGGCCGTCCAGCGTGGAGCCGACCTGCTGGGCGTCGCGGGCGGCGACGGCACGCAGGCGTCGGTCGCCAGTGTGGCCGCAGAGCACGACATTCCCTTCATGGTGATCAGCGCCGGCACCCGCAACCACTTCGCCATGGATCTGGGCCTGGACCGGCAGGACCCCTCCACCTGCCTGGAGGCGCTGACCGACGGCGTCGAACTGCGCGTCGATCTCGGCTACCTCCAAGCAGGGCCTGCGGACGGGGGCGAGGGGCAGGTCTTCATCAACAACGCCTCGTTCGGGGTGTACGCGGAAGTCGTGCAGAGTCCCGCCTACCGCGACGACAAGGCCCGCACGATCCTGGAGATGCTGCCGGATCTGCTCACGCACCACAGCGGCGCGCGGCTGAGCGTCCGCGCCGGTTCGACGGCCATGGACGGCCCCCAGGCGGTACTGGTGAGCAACAACCCCTACGAGCGGGGCGACTCGGCGGGGCTGGGACGCCGCATGCGACTGGACGCCGGCGAGCTGGGCGTCCTCAGCGTCCGGGTGGGCAACGCCGCCGAAGCCACGGAGCTCCTGCTGCGCGGCGGGCAGGGCCGCGGGCTGACCGTGGCCACCGCCCGAGAGGTCGTCGTCGAAGCCGACGCTCCCGTCATCCCGGTCGGCGTCGACGGGGAGGCCCTGATGCTGCCCACCCCGGTGCGCTGTCGCCTCGCGCCCGGCGCGCTGCGCGTGCGCGTGCCCCGGCGCCGGCCCGGCGTGCCGCATATCGCGCCGCCGATGGACTGGCGCCGGGTGCGGCGACTGGCGCTGACGATGGGGCGGGTCGCGGCAGGACGCGGCGCCGCCTGAGCGAACGGCCGGCTCGGTCCGGCGGACGAGCGGCGCGGCGGCAGTACGGGTGCGGCGACGCCCAGGCCGGTCGTCCGCGGGGACCGCCGGATCGACGGCCGCACCCCGCAGGGAGTCAGCGGTGAGGCGAGGTCAAGGGCTGATATCGACGGCGGAGCTGGCCGGATCTCGCCTCTGCCCGGGAGTCGAGGACGGCGCTCCCGGCGGCGACGGGCGGCCGCCCGGCTCCCGAGGCCGGCGGTGTCCTCACAGGCGCTGGCGTCCTCCCCTGCGGCAGCGTGCGCGCCGTCTCCCGGGCGCCCGACATCTGCCTGACGGACAGTCAGGTCGACCCGTGGGCGCGGAGGAGAGGCCCGGGCGGACGACTGCGGGACGCGCCCGGCGTGCTCGCGATCGAGTGGCCCGAATGCCGTCGGTCGTCCAGATAAACCCCGTGCGAAGCAAGATCACTGCATCGGGTGTGACCAACGGCCTCATGGGGCGAGCCGGGCGTAACGGCCGTTAATGTTCCCCGAGATCTGGACGGATCCCAGGAGATCGACCCCTCCTGCCTCCTCCTTCACCGGTCGGCGCGCAGGCGCCGACTCACCACCACCCACGCGAAGGTGAGCTCGCCCGATGACCGTTGAGACCAGCCCGGAAGCGCGGTTGGAGCCGCCCCGGCAGTCCAGCCTGAGCACCGCGGCTGCCCGCAACCTCGCCACCACGACCAAGTCCGCCCCGCAGATGGAGGAGATCACCTCCCGCTGGCTGCTGCGGATGCTCCCCTGGGTGGAGACCAAGGGCGGCGTCTACCGGGTGAACCGGCGGCTGAGCTACACCGTCGGCGACGGGCGCATCGACTTCGTCCAGGACGGCGCCCACGTCCGTGTGATCCCCCGAGAGCTCGGCGAACTGGCCCTGCTGCGCGGCTTCGACGACGTGGAGGTGCTGACCGCGATCGCCCGCCGGTGCGTCCAGCGCGACTTCCGGGCCGGCGAGGTACTGGTCGAGCGCGGAGCCCCCGCCGAGCAGATCCATCTGATCGCCCGCGGCCGGATCAACCAGACCTCCGTAGGCAAGTACGGCGACGAGGTCGCCGTCGCCGTACTCGCCGACGGCGGCCGGTTCGGCGAGAGAGCCCTGCTGGACGGCGAGGCCAGCTGGGACTACACCGCCACCGCGGAGACCGCCGGCACCCTGCTCACCCTGTCCCGCGCCGACTTCGACGCCGTGATGTCCACGGCGCCCAGTCTCCAGGCCCACATCCGGGACTTCAGCTCGCTGCCTTTGCGAGGCCAGAACCGGTACGGCGAGGCCGAGATCGCCATGTCGGCCGGCCATGTCGGCGAAGTCGCGCTGCCGGGCGCGTTCGTCGACTACGAGCTGGAACCGCGCGAGTACGAACTCTCCGTCGCCCAGGCCGTTCTGCGGGTCCACACGAGGGTCGCCGACCTCTTCAACGGGCCGATGAACCAGACCGAGGAGCAGCTCAGGCTCACCGTCGAGGCGCTGCGCGAGCGCCAGGAGCACGAGCTGATCAACAACCGGGAGTTCGGCCTGCTCCACAACGCCGACTTCAAGCAGAGGATCCAGACCCACTCGGGCCCGCCCACCCCGGACGACCTCGACGCGCTGCTCTGCCGCCGCCGCGGCACCAAGCTCTTCCTCGCCCACCCGAGGACGATCGCGGCGATCGGGCGCGAGCTCAACTCCCGCGGGCTCTACCCGGATCCAGTCGACGTCGGCGGGCAGCAGATGCCGGCCTGGCGCGGGGTCCCGATCCTGCCCTGCGACAAGATCCCCATCAGCAAGGAGCAGACGAGCTCGATTCTCGCCATGCGCACCGGCGAGGACGACCAAGGCGTCGTGGGTCTGCGTCAGACCGGGCTGCCGGAGGAGTACGAGCCGGGCCTGTCGGTGCGCTTCATGGGCGTCAGCGAGCAGGCGATCATCTCGTACCTGGTCACTGCCTATTACTCCGCGGCCATCCTGGTGCCCAACGCGCTCGGCGTGCTGGAGGACGTGCAGATCGCCCGCAGGCGCGACTAGAGGACCCGTCCGACGGCCATGACAGCCCGGATGCTCCCGGGCCGGGCGCGCATGCCCGGATCCGGGAAAGACCACCCACCTCACCAAGGAGCTACGGATGCCCGATCCTGGGCTTTCCCCTCTGCAGTCGAGTCTTCCTGCCGCAGCGGCCCGCTTCGGGGCCCATGTCCTCGCCCAGGCGCTCGCCCCCACCCGGGCGGAGGGCGTCGAGGCCCCCGCCGAGGCCGGGCCCGCCCTGCCGCCCCTGCCCGGCCCGCCCTCCGCCCCCTTCGCCGTCCCCGCCGCGGAGGCCGTGCCCGCGCCCCCTGACGTGGTGGACGTGCCCCTGCCCGCAGACGCGCCCGCGCCTGCGGACGTGCCTGCGCCCGCAGACGTCTTCGTGCCCGAGTCCGGCGCGCTGGAACGGATTCTGCGCGGACCCACCGGTCTCGGCACGTCGGGTCTGTACCTGGCTCGGCGCGGAGAGCCGCCGACCCCTGAGTCTCCTGCGGCGCCGGCGGAGGGCACACCGATCCCTGGCCTCTACCACCACCCGGTGCCCGAACCCGACTCCGCGCGCGTGGCGGAGGTCAGCCGCCGGATCAAGCGATGGGCGGTGGACGAGGTCCAGGCGTACCCCCCGGAGTGGGAGGACCAGTTCGACGGCTTCTCCGTCGGCCGCTACATGGTCGCCTGCCACCCGGACGCCCCGACCGTCGACCATCTGATGCTCGCCACCCGGCTGATGGTCGCCGAGAACGTGGTCGACGACGTCTACTGCGAGGACCACGGCGGCTCGCCCGTCGGCCTCGGCGGCAGGCTTCTGCTGGCGCACACGGCCCTCGACCCGGTGCACACGACGCAGGAGTACGCGCCGGCGTGGGCGGAGTCGCTCCTCTCCGACGCCCCGCGGCGCTCCTACCGCTCTGCCATGGAGTACTTCGTCCAGGCGGCCACCCCGTCCCAGGCCGACCGGTTCCGGCACGACATGGCCCGGCTGCACATGGGGTACCTCGCCGAGGCAGCCTGGGCCGAGACCGCGTACGTCCCGACAGTGGCCGAGTACCTGGCGATGCGCCAGTTCAACAACTTCCGCCCCTGCCCCACCATCACCGACACCGTCGGCGGCTACGAACTCCCGGCGGACCTGCACGCCCTGCCCGGCATGCAGCGGGTGATCGCGCTGGCGGGCAACGCCACCACCATCTCCAACGACCTGTACTCGTACACCAAGGAACTCGAGAGCCCCGGCCTGCACCTGAACCTGCCGGTGGTCATCGCCCAGCAGGAGGGCCTCTCCGACAAGGAGGGCTATCTGAAGGCGGTCGAGGTCCACAACGAGCTCATGCACGAGTTCGAGGCCGCCGCCGCCGAGCTGGCCGCCGCGAGCCCCGACCCGCGTCTCGTGCGCTTCCTGCGCGGAGTCGCCGTATGGGTCGACGGCAACCACTACTGGCACCAGACCAACACCTACCGATACAGCCTGCCCGATTTCTGGTAAGAACGGATTCATCTGTGACCAGCACCGAGTTCACCACTGTCAACGGCGCGTCCGCTTTCATCCCCGCCCCGGCGACGCCCTACCAGGGCGACATCGCGCGCTACTGGAACAACGAGGCGCGGCCCGTGAACCTGCGCCTCGGCGACGTCGACGGGCTCTACCACCACCACTACGGCATCGGCGACGTCGACCACTCTGCCCTCGGGGACGCCGAGGACAGCGAGTACGAGAAGAAGCTGATCGCCGAGCTCCACCGCCTGGAGTCGGCGCAGGCCGAGGTGCTCCTGGACCACCTCGACGCCGTCGGGCGCGACGACACACTCGTGGACGCCGGCTGCGGCCGGGGCGGCTCGATGGTCATGGCCCACCAGCGGTTCGGATGCAGGGTCGAGGGCGTCACCCTCTCGGCCAAGCAGGCCGAGTTCGCCAACCAGCGCGCCCATGAACTCGGCATCGAGGACCATGTCCACGCCCGTGTGTGCAACATGCTCGACACCCCCTTCGAGACCGGGCAGGCCGCGGCCTCCTGGAACAACGAGTCCAGCATGTACGTCGACCTGCACGACCTCTTCGCCGAGCACTCCCGCGTCCTGGCGGTCGGCGGCCGCTATGTGACCATCACCGGCTGCTGGAACCCCCGCTACGGCCAGCCCTCGAAGTGGGTCTCCCAGATCAACGCGCACTTCGAGTGCAACATCCACTCCCGCCGGGAGTACCTGCGCGCCATGGCCGACAACCGTCTCGTACCGCAGACCATCGTCGACCTGACGCCCGCGACCCTCCCGTACTGGGAGCTGCGGGCCACCTCCTCGCTGGTCACCGGGATCGAGGAGGCGTTCATCAACTCCTACAAGGACGGCTCCTTCCAGTACGTCCTGATCGCCGCCGACCGCGTCTGACCGACCGCCGGCCGCGGGCCGAAGCCGGGCCCGTCACCCGACGGACCCGGCCCCTCCGCGGGCACCAGCGGCGTCGCGGTGTCGTGGGGGGAGGGGCGAGGCGGTCTGTCGCCCGCCGCCGGCGTCGCCCTACAGTGCGTGATGCCGCGTCCGCCGTGACGACGAACAGCCGCCGAATGGGAGCAGCCCCGTGGCCACCCACGCCCGCCCCGGCTCACTTCCGGGCCCGTCCCCTGCAACCCGGCCGGTCCCCGAGCTCGATCCCGCCCTCGTCGGGCAGTGGCAGGCCCAGGGAGGGGACCTCGTCGACCTCTTCGCCCAGGCGCGCGAACGGCTCGGCGGCGTCGCCGCGTTCCGGCTCGGTCCGCGTCCGACCGTCCTGGTCACCGCCCCCGAAGCCGTGCAGCATGTGCTCGCGCTCCATCCCGATCGGTATGTGAAGCGCTCGCACCGCGCCCGACTGCTGATCGGCGACGGCGTCCTGGCCGCGACGGGCGAGGCGTGGCAGCGCCAACGGCGGCTGCTGCAGTCCCAGTTCACCGGCCGGGGCATGCGCCGCTACGAGCAGCGGATCGCCGGGGCCGCCCGGACCGCCGCGGCGCGGTGGGCCGGGTACGCCCGCACCGGGCAGGTCCTCGACGTCGGCGACGAGATGCGCCGCTTCGCCCTGGACACCATCTGGCGCTCCTTGACCGGGCACCCCCTCGACCCGGGCGCCGAGCGTGAACTGGCCGCCGTGCAGGCCGTGGTGGCCGCGCTGCCCAGCCTGCCCGCCGACGTCGCCGCGGCCGAAGGGGCGGTCGCCGACGAGCTGGCCAGGATCGACGCCGTGGCCGGCCACGCCATCGCCGCCGCCCGCGACGGCGAGGCCGGACCCGACGGCCCGGGCCTGCTGCACGTCCTGATCGAGGCGGCCGGAACGCGCCCCGAGTACACCGACCGGCTGATCCGCGACGAGCTGGTCACGCTGCTGGTCGCCGGTCACGAGACCACCGCCACCACCCTGACCTGGCTGTACCTCCTGTTGGACCAGAACCCACAGGCGCGGGAGCAGGCCCTCGCCGCAGGCGCCGAGGGCTCGCCCGAGCGGCGGCAGGCCGTCCAGGCGCTGGTCCACGAGACGCTGCGCTTGTACCCGTCCGCCTGGATCCTGCCGCGCTGCGCGACGGAGGACGACGCACTCGCCGGATACGCGGTCGAGGCCGGCGCGGACGTACTGGTCTGCCCCTACCTCACGCACCGGGACCCCGCGCTCTGGGAGGACCCCGAGCGCTTCGATCCGGGCCGCTTCACCACCCCCGGCCGGCGCCCCGCCCACCCGGGAGGCTACCTCCCGTTCGGCATCGGCCCCCGGGCCTGCCTGGGCCTGCGGTTCGCCCTCCGGGAGTCGACCGTCCTCCTGGAGCACCTGCTGCCCGCGCACACCCCGCGCTTCCACTCCACCCCGGCCAAGGCCGCCTACAGCATCACCGTCCGCCCCGACGGCCCGACGCCCGCAACGCTGGGCGGCTAGCGCGTCGAGTCCCCGCGCGAGCGAGGCCGGACCACAGGGCGTCTCGGCGAGGTCGGTGCTCCGTGACGAGCGTGGTCCGGATATCGGCGGTGCCGGGTCCCGGGGGCGCGGCTAGGGTGAGGTGAGGAGGCGGTGGGAGAGCCGGGAGCCGTGATGCGCGGACACCGTCCTGAGCCGTCCGATGGCCAGGAACTTCTGGTCGCACTCGGGCAGCTCGTCGATCAGGCCCGGGAACGGGTCGAGTACCAGCGGGCCAGGGTGGAGCTGGCCATGGCGTTGCAGCGCCATATGCTCCCGCCCCGGCTGCCGAGGCTGCCCGGGCTGCAGCTGGCCGCCCGGTACGCGCCGTCACGAGGCGGTCTGGACGTGGGCGGCGACTGGTACGACGCGTTCGTCATGCACGACGGGTCACTGGGGCTCACGGTCGGCGATGTCCAGGGCCATGATGTGGAGGCCACCGCCTTCATGGGGCAGGTGCGTACCAGCCTGCGCGCCCTCGCACAGACGACGAGCGACACCCGCGAGGTGCTGGGCCGCGCCAACGATCTGCTGATCGCCATGGGGTGCGGCCTCTTCGCGACGTGCTGCTTCCTTCGTTTCGACCCGGTCAGCCGCGATCTGGCGGACTCCAGGGCCGGCCATGTCCCGATGGTCTGGGCCACGGCCGGAGGCCGATCGGGCGTAGCACTCGACCGGGGCGGGCCGCCGCTCGGCATCGTGTCGGGTCAGCGCTATCCGGTGACCCACCGGCGTCTGACGGAGGCAGGTGTCCTCGTGCTGCTCACCGACGGAGTGGTGGAGGGCCCGCACTATCCGATGGAGTCCGGTCTGGCCGAGGTGGTCGAACTGGCGCGCGCGGGGTTCGAGGCCGATCCCGAGGTGCTGGCCTCCGCCGTCGTCAAAGTGGCCGACCTGACGGGTCACCGCGACGATGCCGCAGTCCTCGTGCTGCGCTACGACGGCTCGCAGGAGCCGGCCTGACCGACGGGTGTCGCGTCGCTGGGGTCGCCGGTGGCGGGATCCGAGTGCAGACTGCTGTCGTGCGCAGCGCGGAGATGGGTCGTCACGGGACCATCGCTCTGCGCATCCTCGCCGTCGTCGCCGTCGCCGCCCTCTACTACGGGGCCGCACGGGTCGGCCTTCTTCTGCAGCTGGTGCGTGACCAGGTCACCCCCCTGTGGCCGCCGACCGGCGTCGCGCTGGCCGGGCTGCTCCTGCTGGGGCTGCGCGTATGGCCGGGCATCGCACTGGGCGCGTTCCTCGTCAACGTGTTCCTCGGGCCGTCGTTGATCCCCGTACTGGCCATCACCGTCGGCAACACACTGGCGCCGGTCTGCGCCTGTCTGATGTTGCGCAGAGCCGGGTTCAGAAACGAGCTGGACCGCCTGCGGGACGTACTGGCGCTGGTCTTCCTCGGCGCGCTCATCGGGATGTTGATCAGTTCAACCATCGGCAGCGGTGCACTGGTCCTCTCCGGAGCCCTGGACGCGAGCGACTTCTGGCCGACGTGGTCGGTGTGGTGGACCGGAGACGCGATGGGAATCCTCGTCGTCACACCCTTCCTGCTCGTTCTGCGCAAAGCCCGGTGGCCGTCGCGGGCCGGGCCCGGCCGCTGGCTGGAAGCGGTGGCGCTGGCGCTCGGCACGGTTGTCGCCACGCTCCTGCCGACGCATACGCCCGACTCGAGCCTGCTCTTCCTCGTCTCGCCGTTCTTGATCTGGGCGGCCTTCCGCTTCCGGCTGCCCGGCGCAGCGCCTTGCGCGCTCGTGGTGTCGACGCTCGCGATTCTGGCTGCCGCGGGCGACAGCGGCCCCTTCGTCGGCGAGGACGTCTTCGCCAACATGGTCACGCTCCAGGCCTTCAACGGGACGACGGCGCTGACGGCCCTCCTGCTCGCGGCCGTCATCACCGAGCGCGACAGAACGTATGAGGAGATCAAACAGGTCTGCGTGCGGCTCGCGGACACGGTGGCCCGGATGGAGCCGCGGCCCGAGCCGTACGAGTACCCGCCCGAGGATCGTCCCCCGCCCTGACACGCCGGTGGGGCGCCTCCGGCGGTCGACGGCCCGCTGCTCCGACGCCGTGATCACACCGACCGCAGAGGGACGAGGCCAGAGTCTCTCGGCGCTGCCCGGCTCGTTCCGACTCGCCCGGACGGTCCCGGGCGCGACAGCATGGAGAGAGGACGGTCGGCGGGATGCCCTTCGGGAGGAGGCGATACAGACAGTGACCAGTCATGGCTTTGCGTTCTGCGGCGCAGAGCTTGCCGCTGTCTATGTGGTCGCCGACCAGGGCAGGGAACTCCATCTGGCCGAGCTGACCGGCAACCGCGGCGTCCTCTACGGGCTGCCCGCGGTCCTCGCCGTGGCCGGCCACTCGCCCGCCGCCAATGCCTTCCGCTCCGGCCGCCCGCTGTGGCTGGCTTCCAAGGAACTCGCCACGTTCATCGAGGACGATCCCCATCATGTCTCCACCCGGGTCCGGGACGGCGGCCCCAACTCGCCGGCCAGGATCTCGCTGGGCGCGCTGCCACTGGGACATGGCGACCAAGAGCTCGGGTGCCTGATCGTGGCGGGGGAGGTCGAGGGCGGCTTCAGCGCCGACGACCGCAGCCTTCTGGAGCTCTACGCCGATCAGGTCGCCGCCGGACTCGAATCGGTCGCCGGACGTGCGGCACCGCAGGTGCATCTGGGACAGTCCCTGGTGCCGGACCAAGGCGGCGCGTTCATCCTGGAACTGAGCACCGGCCGCATGGAGGCCCACGCACATGTGCTGGAACTGCTCGGTCTGTCTCCCGAGCGGTTCGACGGGCAGGTCGAGACCCTGCTCGCCTGTGCCGTCCCCGACGACATGCCCGCGCTGATGGCGATCGTGGAGCCGGACCGGCTGGCAGCCGACGGGCAGCAGCTGGCGTTCCGTATCCGCCGCCCGAACGGTGAGCTGCGCTGGCTGGGGCTGCGTTGCCGCGTGGAGGTGGACTCCGAGGGCACGCCGCGGCGCGTCCTGGGCGTGGTGGCCGACGCCGCCTATCTGAGGCCCAGCGCCGACGAGGTCTCCCTCGTGCAGCGGCTGTCGGCCGCGCTGGCGGGGGCGACGACCATCCGGGACGTGAGCCGGCTGGTGGTCGCCGCCCTGCGCGAGCCGCTCGGCGCCTCCCGGGTCGCGGTCGGCGAACTGGAGCCGGAGCGGCTCGTCGTCACCGCCCTCGACCCGCCGGAGCCTGACGCATGGCCCGAGGGCTGGCGCTCGGAATGGCGGTCCGTGTGGCCCGACGTGTCGCTCGGCGACCTGCCCACTGTGCAGAGCGCGCTGCGTGAGGGGCATATGAGTCTGTGGCCGCCTGGCGCGGCTCTCGAGCCTGGTCTGCTGGGCGTCGGGCCCGGGGGGCTCGCGGTGCTGCCGTTGCCCGCCGAGGGCAGGATGGTGGGGGTCTGTCTGGTGGGGTGGGACGCGGAGCACCGGTTCGGACCGGAGGAGCGGTCGCTGCTGACCGCCACCGGGGGGCTGGTGGGGCAGGCGTTGGTGCGGGCCCACGCTCTGGACGCGGGCCACGAACTCGCCAGCATGCTCCAGCGCAGTCTGCTGCCCCGCAAGCTCCCGGAGTTGCCGGGCGGGGTCGCGGTCGCCCGCTATCTCCCCGCGACGGTGGGACTCGAGGTCGGCGGCGACTGGTATGACGTCATTCCGCTCGGCGACGGTCATGTGGCGTTCGTCATCGGGGACGTACAGGGGCACAGCGCGGCAGCGGCCACCATCATGGGCCAGATACGTACGGCGGTCAGGGCCTACGCGGTGGAGGGCCACCCGGCCGATGTGGTGGTCGCGCGGGCCAACCGGCTGCTCGTCGGCATGGAGACCGATCTGTTCGCCACCTGCGGGTACGTCGACCTGGACATGGAGGAGGGCATCGCCAAGGTCGTACGGGCGGGCCATCTGCCGCCGATTCTGCGCCATCCCGACGGCGTCACCGAGGAGATGGCGGTTGAGGGCGGGCCTCCACTGGGAGTGCTCGCGGAGGCCGAGTTCCCCATGACCGAGGCGGGGCTGGTCCCCGGAACCCTGCTCATTCTGCTGACGGACGGCTTGGTCGAGTCCGCCAGGCTGCCTCTGGACGAGGGCATGCGGCGGGTGCGCGATGTGGTCGCCGTGGCCAACCCGGTCGATGTGGGAGGGGTCGCCGACGATCTGGTCGTCGCCGTGGGCCGTCGAGACGACGATGTGGCGTTGCTGCTGCTGCGCTACGACGGCACACGGGACCGGCCGCTGCGGAGCCACTGGGCGGTGTGGCGGCTGCCCGACGCGGTCATGCACGCGCGCCGCTTCACCGCGCGCACCCTGCGGTCCTGGGGAGTCGTGGACGAGCTCGACGCAGCTCTGCTGGTCGTGTCCGAGCTGGTCACCAACGCCATCGCGCACACGCAGGGCGAGGTGAGGATGGATCTGATCCTCTCGGCGGACCGGCTTCGGATCGCCGTGAACGACGCGTCGCCGCGCAGCCCCGTCAAACCGGTGTCGGTGAGCTGGGAGGCGACCGGCGGCCGAGGGCTGCTCATCGTCGAGGCGACGACGATGGCCTGGGGCTCGGTGCCGCTCAGCGGAGGCAAGCAGGTATGGGCCGAGATCCCCTGGAACCGAGCGAGCGCCTGACGCACGGGGTGGCCCGCTGGTCCCCTCACGGCTTCGCCCCCGCCTGTCGGCCTCCCTCGGCGTTGGCCCGAAGCGCGGCGAAGGGGAGGAGCGGCCAGGGACGCTAGGCGTTGCTCCACCCGGCTGTGCTGGAATACAAGTCAAGCAGGTCCACCACGAAGACCAGGGTCGAGCCTGCCGGGATCGACGCCGAGGGCGACTGATTGCCGTAGCCGAGACGCGGGGGAACGATGATCTCGCGCCGGCCGCCGACCTTCATCCCCCTCACCCCCCGGTCCCAGCCCTTGATGACCCTGCCGCTGCCCAGGGCGAACTTGAACGGCTGACCCCGGTCCCAGGAGGCGTCGAACTCCTTCCCGGACTCGAAGGCCACCCCGACGTAGTGGACCCTGACCACCATGCCGGGCTTCACCTCGGCCCCGTCCCCGACGACCAGGTCCCGGATGGTCAGCTCGGTAGGAGCGTCGCCCTTCGGAACCTCGACCTCGGGCTTCGTCAGTTCGCCCATCGCAGCCTTCTCACCCTTCGTCGACGGCATCCACACGGACCAGCCGGCCACGTGGACACCCCACGCAGCAGACGGCCACGCTACCGAGAATGCCGGTCCTCGGAGCACACCGAATGAGCAGGAGCGGCGATGCCCGCGTCGAGCGGGTCGAGCGGGCGGTGCCTGACGGGCGAAGGCCCAGGTCAGGCACCGTTCTCGGCTCCTAGAAGAAGCCCAGCCTCTTCGGCGAGTACGACACGAGCAGGTTCTTCACCTGCTGATAGTGGTCCAGCATCATCCGGTGCGTCTCCCGCCCGATGCCCGACTGCTTGTAGCCGCCGAACGCCGCGTGGGCCGGGTAGGCGTGGTAGCAGTTCGTCCAGACCCGGCCCGCCTGGATCGCCCGTCCCGCCCGGTAGGCCGTGTTGACGTCGCGCGTCCACACGCCCGCGCCGAGGCCGTACAGGGAGTCGTTCGCCGTCTTGATCGCGTCGTCGAAGTCGCTGAACGACGCGACCGCCACGACCGGGCCGAAGATCTCCTCCTGGAAGATCCGCATACGGTTGTCGCCCTCGAAGATCGTGGGCTGGACGTAGTAGCCGCCCGCCAACTCGCCGCCGTGGTCGATGCGATGGCCGCCCGTCAGTATCTTCGCGCCCTCCTGCTGGCCGATGTCCAGATACGAGAGGATCTTCTGGAGCTGGTCGTTGGAGGCCTGCGCGCCGATCATCGTGGCGGTGTCCAGCGGGTGGCCCGGCACGATCTGCTCGGTCCTGGCGACGGCCGCCTCCAGGAACTCGCTGTAGTGGCCCCGCTGGATCAGGGCCCGCGAGGGACAGGTGCAGACCTCGCCCTGGTTCAGGGCGAACATCGTGAAGCCTTCCAGCGCCTTGTCGCGGAAGTCGTCGTCCGCGGCCCAGACGTCGTCGAAGAAGATGTTCGGCGACTTGCCGCCCAGCTCCAGCGTGACCGGCTTGATGTTCTCGGAGGCGTACTGCATGATCAGCCGCCCCGTCGTCGTCTCCCCGGTGAACGCGATCTTCGCGACCCGTGGGCTGGACGCCAGCGGCTTGCCCGCCTCCGCGCCGAAGCCGTTGACGATGTTGACGACGCCCGGCGGCAGCAGATCGGCGATCAGGCTCATCCAGTAGTGCACGGAGGCCGGGGTCTGCTCGGCCGGCTTCAGCACCACCGCGTTGCCTGCGGCCAGCGCGGGCGCCAGCTTCCAGGTGGCCATCAGGATCGGGAAGTTCCAGGGGATGATCTGGGCGACGACCCCCAGCGGCTCATGGAAGTGGTACGCCACCGTGTCGTCGTCGACCTCGCTGAGGGATCCCTCCTGAGCCCGCAGCGCGCCCGCGAAGTAGCGGAAGTGGTCGACGGCCAGGGGGATGTCGGCCGCCAGCGTCTCGCGGACGGGCTTGCCGTTCTCCCAGCTCTCCGCGACCGCGAGCTTCTCGAGGTTCGCCTCCATCCGGTCCGCGATCTTGAGCAGGACGGCCGAGCGTTCGGCGACGGACGTGCGGCCCCAGCCGGGCGCTGCGGCGTGGGCCGCGTCCAGGGCGCGCTCCACGTCCTCGGCGGTGCCGCGGGCGATCTCGGTGAAGGGGCGGCCGTCGACCGGGCTCGGATTCTCGAAGTACTGGCCCCGGGCCGGCGGGACGTACTCGCCGCCGATCCAGTGGTCGTAGCGCGACTCGTACGAGACGATCGCGCCGTCGCTGCCCGGCGCTGCGTATCGGGTCATCTCCATGGCCTCCCGGTGAGGGCGCCGCTCGTCGTCGGACGGCGCTCGCCGCGAGGCTAGGAGTCAGGACGTTGCAACCAGGTTGCGGGGAGAGTCGCGGGGAAAGGGGCCTTCGCCCGCGAGCTGGACGACCGTCGCCGACGTCATGACGCCTTGATCATGTCCGCGCACTTCTCGCCGATCATCATCGTCGTGATGCACGGATTGACCGCCGGCAGGAACGGCATGACCGAGGCGTCCGCCACCCGCAGCCCGCTCACGCCCTTGACCCGCAGCTGCGGGTCGAGCGGCGAGTCCGGGTCGTCGGCCGCGCCCATCCGCACGGTGCCCGCCGGGTGGTAGACGGTGTTGTGCGTGTCGCGGATGTACGCGAACAGGTCCTCGTCCGTCGTGGCGTCCGGCCCGGGGGCGAGCTCCGCGCCCGCCCAGCCGGCCATCGGGGCCTGCGCGGCGATCTCGCGCGCCAGCCGCAGTCCGTACGTCATCACCCGGATGTCGTGCTCGTGCGTGAAGTAGCGCGGATCCACCTTCGGCTTGTCCCGGAAGTCCCGGCTGCGCAGCCTGACCGTGCCCATCGAGCGGGCCCGGGTGACGTTCGGCGTCAGACAGAAGGCGTTGTCGGCGGTCGGGTAGCCGCGCCGGTAGGTGTTCATGTCGAAGGGCACCGAGCCGTAGTGGAACATCAGATCCGGCCGGTCCAGGCCGGGCTCGGTGGGCGAGAAGATCCCGATCTCCCACCACTGCGTGGACGACGTCACCATGGGCTGCTTCGCCTCCCACATGATGACGCCCTCCGGGTGGTCCTGGAGGTGCGCGCCGACGCCGGGGGAGTCCGTGCGGACCTCCACCCCGCACTCGCGCAGATGCCCGGCCGGCCCGATGCCCGACAGCATCAGCAGCTTCGGCGAGTCGATCGCCCCGCAGGACACGATCACCTCGCGCCGCGCGCCGACCGAGCCGCTGTGGACGGTGTCGGGCTCCAGGTACTCCACGCCGGTGCAGCGGCCGTCGTCGAAGAGCAGCCGCTTGGCCTGCAGTCCGGTGCGCACCTCGAGGTTCGGACGCTTGCCGAGCAGCGGGTGCAGATAGGAGACGGACGCGGAGGAGCGGGTTCCGTCCGGACGGCAGTTGATCTGGAACCAGTGCGCTCCGCGCACCACCGTGGAGCCCGTGTTGAACGGCGTGGTGGGGATCCCGGCCGCCGCGCACGCCTCCAGCAGGGCTGCTCCGCAGGGGTCCTTCGGCGGGACGGTGCGGATGACGACCGGGCCGCTGCGGCCGTGGTGGTCGCCGGGCGCGTCGTTCGTCTCCAGCCGCTTGTACAGCGGGAAGCAGTCGGCCGCGCTCCAGCCCGTACAGCCCATGGCGCCCCACTCGTCGAGGTCCTCCGCGGGCGCCCAGAAGGCGATGCAGGAGTTGTGCGAGGAGCACCCGCCGAGGACCTTGGCGCGGGCGTGCCGCATGAAGCTGTTGCCGTTCTCCTGGTGCTCCACCGGGTAGTCCCAGTCGTAGCCGGACTCCAGGAGCGCCATCCACCGGTCGAGCCGCAGGATGTTGTCGTCGCCGACGTCCGAGGGGCCGGCCTCCACCACGCAGACGCTGACGTCCGGGTCCTCGGACAGCCGCGCGGCGACGACGGCTCCGGCGGTGCCGCCGCCGACCACGACGTAGTCGAATACGGCCGGGCTCTCTGCGGACATCGCGTCTCCAAGGTCGCAGGAACAAGTACAGGAACAGGAACGGGAGGACAGGGGGCAGGGGGCAGGAGGAGGTGCGGAGAGGGGACGGCGGTCAGGGAAGCTCCGCCGCCTCCGCGCGGTGCTCGGCCAGCACGCCCGTCTTGTGCCGCTGTACGAACCAGTAGTAGGCGAAGCCGCCGAGCGCCACGACGCCGATGAACAGGAACGCGCCCCAGCGCAGATACCAGTGCTGCGGACCCGTCGCGTTGTAGACCTCGGCGCGCGGCCAGGCGAGGTTCAGCGACATGGCCGCGCCCCACAGCACCGCGAGGAGGTTGATCGGCAGGCCCCATCTGCCGAGCGAGAAACCGCCCTCGGCGGGCTGCCACTGGCCGCGCAGCCGGCGGATCAGCATCGGCGTGGTGACCATGAGGTAGGCGATGTAGATCATGATGATCGCGATGCTGGTGATGACCGAGAAGATCTGCGGCTGGTTGATGTTGATCACCAGGATGATGACGCCCACCAGCCCGATCACGACCGCGGGCACGACCGGCGTCTGGAAGCGGGGGCTCACCTTGGCCAGCGCCGAGCCCGCGGGCAGGTTGTTGTCCCGCGCCATGGCGAACATCAGCCGGATGCCCGCCGCCTGGACGGCCAGCACGCAGACCGTGATCGCGACGACCACGCACCACAGGAAGATCTCGCCGATTGTAGAGCCGAGCGTCGTCAGCACCACGTACTGCAGACCGCCCGTGGAGAGCTCCGGGGCCGCCAGATCCGGCACGGCCATCAGCGCGAAGAGCAGGATCAGCCCGCCGATGAGGAAGGACGCGACGAGGGCGCGCAGGATCGCCCGGGGGGCGTTGCGGCTCGGGTCGTGCGACTCCTCTCCGAGGGAGGACGCCGTGTCGAATCCGTACATCACGTACGCGGACGCGAGAGAGGCGGTGAGGAAGGCTCCGAAGTACCCGAGCGTATCGCCCGCGCCGAGTCCGTATGTGTCGGTCAGCACGGTGCTCGGGCCGCGGGTGATGTGCGCGGCGAGGAAGATGATCAGCGCGACGGCGGCGATCAGCTCGATGAACACGCCTGCGGAGTTGATCCGCGCCATCAGCTGTACGCCGAAGGCGTTGACGAGGGTGGAGAAGAGGATGAGGACGGAGCCGAGGAGCACGGCGTTGGCCGCCGCGTCGTTCTTGCCGCTGCCGTCGCCGACGAACTGGAACCAGGAGTCGATCTGAGGCAGCGTGATCTGGTACGCGAGCGCCACCGCGGAGAGCGTCACCATGGTCGCCGTCATCATCATCCAGCCGCCGAGCCAGCCGACGTGCGGGCCGCCCATCTTCTTGGCCCAGTTGTAGACGGAGCCGGCGACCGGATAGCGCGCGGCCAGCTCGCAGAAGCACAGGGCGACCATCAGCTGGCCGACGAAGACCATCGGCCAGGACCACCAGTAGGCGGGGCCGCCGAAGGCCACGCCGAAGTAGAAGAGCTGGAAGGTGCCGGTGAGGATGGAGATGTAGCTGATTCCGGCGGCGAAGGTGTGGAAGTTGCCCAGGGTGCGCTTGAGTTCCGGGCGGTAGCCGAAATCGCCGAGCGCGTCGTCGTCGAGCTGGGCCTGGGCGTTCACTCTCGCCTGGGCGTCGCCCGGGGCGCCGGCGCCTCGGTGGCCCGGCTGATCGTCTCCGGGCTGACCGTGTTCCGCGCCCGGGCCTGCGCCCTCGCCCGCGTCTCTGCTCATTCGAACCACCTCTGCGGACTCGGCGACAGGTTGCGCCATACGTGCTTGGCTTCTTCGTACTCGGCCAGTCCGGCCGGGCCCAGTTCACGGCCGAAGCCGGACTGCTTCATCCCGCCCCACTCCGCCTGGGGCACATACGGATGGAAGTCGTTGATCCACACCGTCCCGGCGCGCAGGCGGGAGGCGACCCGGCGGCCCTTGGCCACGTCCTGCGTCCAGACCGCCCCGGCCAGCCCGTACATGGTGTCGTTGGCGAGGGCCAGCGCCTCCTCCTCGTTGCGGAAGCGCTCCACCGTCAGCACCGGGCCGAACGACTCGTCGCGCACCACGGACATGCCCGGGGTGCAGTCGTCCAGCACGGTCGGCAGGTAGTAGTAGCCCTTCTGGAGCGCCGGATCGTCGGGCCGCGCGCCGCCGCAGCGCAGCACCGCGCCCTCGGCCAGGCCCGCGGCCACATACGCCTCGACCTTGTCGCGGTGCCCGGCGGAGATGAGCGGTCCGGCGCGAGCGTGATCGTCGAACGGGCCGCCGAGCGGAATCGCCCGCGCCCGCCGGACGATCTCGTCGACGAAGGCGTCGTGCAGCTCGACCTGGACCAGCAGCCGCGCCCCGGCCGAGCAGACCTGGCCGGAGTGGAGGAACACCGCCAGCAGCGCGTAGTCGACCGCGGCCTCGAAGTCGGCGTCGGAGAAGACGATGTTGGGGTTCTTGCCGCCGAGCTCCAGAGCGACCTTCTTCACCGTGGGCGCGGCCGCGGCCATGATCCGGCGGCCGGTGACCAGCCCTCCGGTGAACGACACCAGGTCGACCCGCGGGTCCTCGGTCAGCGGCGCTCCCACCGACTGCCCGGCGCCCAGCACGAGGTTGGCGACCCCGTCGGGCAGGCCGGCCTCGGCCAGCAGCCGCATCAGGATGATGGCCGTGTGCGGGGTCAGCTCGCTGGGCTTGAGCACGAACGTGTTGCCCGCGCCGAGCGCCGGGGCGACCTTCCAGGCGGTCTGCAGCAGCGGATAGTTCCATGGAGTGATCAGCGAGCACACGCCGACCGGCTCGTGCACCACCCGGCTGTCCGCGTCGGGGTTGCCGGTGTCCACGATGCGGTCCTTGCCGCCCGACGCCACGAGGTTGCCGAAGTAGCGGAAGCAGTTCGCGATGTCGTCCATGTCGTACTCGCTCTCCACGAGCCGCTTCCCGGTGTCCAGGGATTCGGCTCGGGCGAGTGCGTCCTTCTCGCGTTCCAGCAGGTCGGCCACGCGCAGCAGCAGCCGGCCGCGCTCGGCGGCCGAGGTGGCGGGCCAGGGGCCGCCGTCGAAGGCGTCCCGGGCGGCCGCGACCGCCCTGGCAGCGTCCTGGGGGCCCGCCTCGTCGACCGTCGCGACGAGCGTGCCGTCCGCGGGGCAGCGGATCTCACGGACCTGCCCGCCGACGGCGGCGGTCCACTTGCCGCCGATGAACAGCTCGGGCATGAGGACTCCTCCGGGTTCCGGCGGACGGCGTTCCTATGCGCGGTTCGCTCCTTTTAAGACATTAGGGAGGGTGCGCGGTATTCGCAGTGCGGAAGCGGTCATCCGGGGGGAAATCGTCACGCTCGCCGAACATCAGGTCGTGCGTGTGTTCGAGGCAGGGGTGGGGCGGGAGCGTCCGGGCGGCGTCAGGGACCCTGCCACGCGTCGAGTTCGCGCACGCGCGCGAGCGCGGAGGGACGCTGCTGCGCAGGGAGCGCACCGGCCAGCGCGCGCCACACGTCCAGATCGTCCTCGCCCCACGGGGCGTACGCCCAGTCCGCCAGCAGCCCGGGATCGCCGCGGGCGATCAGCGCCGCGCGCAGCTGGTCCTCGAGCCTGCGCCGCAGCCGCGCCACCGCCGGCGACTGCGAGGCGGGCAGCAGCGGACCGGCGTACGCGCTCATCGCCCCGGTCACCGCCCCCGCCGCCAGCCGCCGCGCCACCGTGTCGAAGTCCGTGTCGAGGGGACGGGCGAGCCGGTACGGGCGCGAGGACAGCAGCTCGGGCCCCAGCAGACGCCGGAGCCGGGACAGCTCGGCGCGCAGCGTCACGGGCGTGACCGTCTCGTCCTCGTAGAGCTCGACGAGCAGCTCCTCGCCGCCGACTCCCTCCGGGCGGCGGGCGAGCACCACCAGGATCTCGCTGTGACGGCGGCTCAGCCGGACCGTGCGCCCCTCGGCCGCCAGCAGCGCCTCGTCCCTGCCCAGCGCCGACAGCTGAGCGCGGCCCGTGCCGGGCGGCGGGGCGAGCAGCGCCAGCTGCGCCTCGGCGGCCCGCGCCACCGCGCTGACGAACGCGAGGCTGTGCGGATGCGCCAGCCGGTCCCCGCCGGTGATGTCCACCGCGCCGAGCACGCGTCCGGTGCGCGGGTCGTGGATGGGCGCCGCCGCGCACGTCCACGCCTGCACGGGCCGGCGGAAGTGCTCGGCCGCGAACACCTGGACGGGGCGGTCGACGGTGATGGCGGTGCCCGGCGCGTTCGTCCCGGCCGCCGCCTCGGCCCAGCGGGCGCCCGGGACGAAGTTCATCCCGCTCGCCTTCTCGCGCGTCGAGGGCGGCCCCTCGACCCATAGCAGCCGGCCATGCGTGTCGCAGACCGCGACGAGGTGCTCGCCGTCCATGGCGTACGCGCCTGTCAGCTCCCGCACCAAGGGCATCACGCGCGCCAGCGGATGGCTCTCGCGGTACGCCCCCAGCGCGTCGTCGTCCAGCTCGACGCCCGCCGTGCCGTCCGGGCTGACATGCGCGCGGGCCGAGCGTCGCCAGGAGTCGGCGACCACGGAGCGCACCGGGCGCTCCACCCGTCCCGCCGTCAGATACGACTCGTACGCCCGCCGCAGCCCGGCCAGCCGCTCCGCCGGGTCGGCGCCGGACTCCAGGGCCAGCCATGGGTCGCTCACATCGGCCTCCTGCGCCCATCGTGGCCTCATCCGGCGGCGCCGACAACCGTGCCCGCGTCAGGTCAGGTTGACCATGCGGATGTAGCGCACCCAGTCCCAGTGCGGTCCGGGATCGCTATGGGTCGCGCCGGGCACTTCGTTGTGGCCGATGATGTGGGCCCGGTCCTTGGGGATGCCATAGCGGTCGCATACGGAGGCCGTGAGCGCCGCCGACCGGGCGTAGAGCTCACGGGTGAAGTACCCGGGCTTGTCCACCCAGCCCTCGTGCTCGATGCCGATGCTGCGGGTGTTGTAGTCCCAATTGCCCGCGTGCCAGGCGACGTTCCGCTCCCGCACGCACTGGGCGACATGGCCGTCCGAGGAGCGGACCACGTAGTGCGCGGACACCTGCCGCGCCGGGTTCTGGAAGATCGTCACGGTGTCCGCGAACGTCTCCTGGGTGATGTGGACGACCACATAGTCCACCGGGTACGAAGAAGGCCGACTGGCGGCCGTGTAGTTGGCGCTCGTGGCCGGGGCCCAGTCGGCGAGCGGGTAGTCGACGTCGGCGGCTGCGAGGTCAGTCGTGGCGTCGGTCCTGCCGGCGGCCCGGTCGGCCGCCCCGGCGGCGGGGATCTCGGCGGCTGAGCCGCCCGGCTCGGGCCGGGCCTGGGCGCGGGCCGTGGGCAGCAGGACGCCGGCGGCGGCCGCCGCGGCGGCTCCCCGGAGCAGTCGTCTACGGTCCATGGGCATCTCCTGGTGGGGGGTCTCAGGGGGCGTGGCAGTGCGGCGGCCGCCTCCGCCGGGGGCGGTGGAGCCGCCATGAGGATCTCCTGCCGGGAGCCACTCCGTGCGGATCTCGGCGAAGCGGGTCGGCTGGTGTCGCGGACGTCCGCCGGCGGGCCGGGCCCGTCTGCCGCAACTGACCCTGATGCAGGGTCGGTTGTGCCGCCGGAGGGCGGTCTGGGGGCCTCGGATCGGCTGGATCGGCGGCGCCCGGTACCGTGTCAGCCAGTGATCGGCCCGACGCCGACGAAGTCGCCGACGGCCGTGCCCACAGCAGTGCCGGAGGCGACGCATACGCCCATTCGACAGCAAGGCCTGCGGTGCCCAGCGGGGGGACAGAACAGAGATGACGAACGAGATCGTGGTTCCGGAGCAACTCGGCCGGCCCGAGCAGATGTGGCGGCGCGCGGCGGCGCTGGCGCTGATGGAGGCGAGCGCGGCCTCCGGCTATGAGTACTGCCTGGGGGACAGCGAGGTGTCCTGCTCGCATTCCAACGGCACGTGGACGCTGGCGCTGATCACGGACGGCAGGGCCCTCTTCTACGGCCAGGACGTCGACTGCAGCGACACTTCCTACCGCGGGGACAAGCCGGTCGACCTCCTGGTGAACGCACCGGACTGGGTCCCCATGGCCGAGCTGCGCGAGCTGAACGACGGCTATGAGCTGGGCTATCTGTACTGGTGGGACGAGGGGGCGTGGGCGCGGGCTCCCTACCCGGACTTCGTCGCGGACGACGGCCTCGAGGCGTCCTGCGGCTCGCAGAGCGGTCTCTTCGACGACGCGGCCCTGGCCGAGGACTTCGCCGACTCGGGATACGAGGACCAGGAGGCCGCCGAGCGCTTCATCGCGCGGGTCGCGGCGCGGACCGTGGACGCGGCGGCCCTGACCGAGCTGATGGCCACCGCGTCGCAGCCGTCGACGTCCCCGCGGGAGGCCCGCCTGGCCACGGCCCTGGAGTGGGCGGCCCGGCTGGGCGTCGCCGCGACGGCGCCGACGGCTGCTGCGCGCTGAGCTCAGAGGAGGGCGCGCTGGACGGGGAGTCGGCCGGCGGTGGCTGAGGCGGTCGTGGGTCCAGGGCCCACGCCCCGCCTCCGCGCCCGAGCCGTCCCGCCGCTCGCCGCGCCGTGCCCTCCCGAGTCGCCCATGGCATCCGCTATGGGCGACTCGAGCCCCGCCCCGGCCCCCGGCCCCGCGCCCTGCTCAGCCCGCGTCGCCCATAGCGGCCGCCAGCGCCGCTGCCGGGTCGTGGTCCGCGGGGCCGGCCGGCGCCCAGCGCCCGTGCTCCTTGCGGTACGGCCACCAGCGGCCGTCGCGTCCCACCCGCAGCTGCGCGTCCGCGCCCACCACGGTCCACCGTCCCGCGCTGCCGGCCGCCCGCAGCTGGGGACGGTCGGGCTCCTCCCAGGCCTCCGCGAGCTGCGTCCTGGCTCGCGCGAGCGCCTGCGGCTCGGGCGTCCACTCCTCCTCGAGCGCCGAGAGCGCGGCGGGCCCGCCGAAGCGCCACGCACGCGCGGCCAGGTCGAGTTCGGCGCGCTGCCGGCCGGTGCCCGCGGCCAGCCGTCCCCTGATCGCCGGACCGGGCGCCGCGGCCGCGAGCCGTACCGCGTCCTGATCGTCCGTCAGCCCCGGCTCGTACGGCTGATGCTCGTGACCGGGCAGGAGAGCCTCGGCGAGCATCCGATGGGCGCGCGCCGCCGCGTCCGCGGCCAGGAACTCCAGTGCCTCCGCGTCCACGCCCTCCGCCGGATCGGTCTCCGTGTCCAAAGAGGGCGCCAGGCCGGGCTCGTCCGGGAGCGGCGGGGGAGCGGGCAGCGGCGGCAGGATGTCCCGCGCCGCGAACGCCTCGTCCGCCCGCACGCCCTCGGGCGCCGTCTCGGACTCGCCCTCCGGGGCGGTCGCGGCCCGCGCCGCGCTCCGCGCCTGAAGCTCGTCCAGCAGCCGCCGCTCGCCGCGCCCCCGCATCAGCAGCAGCACGAACGGATCCTGGTCGAGCAGCCGCGCCACCTGGTAGCACAGCGCCGCCGTGTGCGGGCAGTGGTCCCAGGCCTCGCAGCCGCACTCGGGCTCCAAGTCGCCGATCCCCGGCAGCAGTTCCACCCCGGCCGCCGCCGCGTCCTCCACCAGGTGCGGCGGCATCTCCCGGTCCAGCAGCGCCGCGATGTGTCCGGCCCGGTCCACCGCCATGTCCAAGAAGCGGTCCCACGCCTCGTCGCTCAGCTCCTGGAGCAGCACATCGCTGCGCTGGGCCCCGCCGTCCCGGTCCCGTACGACGGCGGTGATCCGGCCCGGACGCACCGACACGGCGCCGACCGCGCCCTCGCGCGCCTGCCGCCGGCCCTTCTTCAACTGGTCGCCGTCCAGGGCCGTGTCCTCCAAGGCCTTCAGCCAGGCCTGGCCCCACCACGTCTGTGCGAAGCCCCTGCCCCGCGCGGGCGGCAGCGCCGCGAACGTCCGCTCCGCCCTCTCGTGCTCGTCGCTCATCGCGCGCCCCCTCGCAGCTCGACCAGGTGCGCCAGCTCGGCGTCGGACAGCTCGGTGAGCGCGGCCTCGCCCGAGCCGAGGACCGAGTCCGCCAACTCCCGTTTCCTCTCCAGCATCTGTGCGATCCGGTCCTCGATGGTCCCCTCCGCGATCAGCCGGTGGACCTGGACCGGGCGGTCCTGTCCGATGCGGTACGCACGGTCGGTGGCCTGTGCCTCGACGGCCGGATTCCACCAGCGGTCGTAGTGCACGACATGCTCGGCCCGGGTGAGGTTCAGACCCGTGCCCGCGGCCTTCAACGACAGCAGGAAGACGGGCACTTCGCCGTTCTGGAAGCGGCTCACCATCGCCTCGCGCTCGGCGATCGGCGTACCGCCGTGCAGGAACTGGGTGCGTACCCCGCGTGTCGCCAGATGCCGCTCCAACAGCCGCGCCATCTGCACGTACTGCGTGAAGACCAGCACGCTCGCCTCCTCGGCGAGGATCGTGTCGAGGAGCTCGTCCAGCAGCTCGAGCTTCCCGGACCGGTCCGGGACGCGGGGGCGTTCCTCCTTGAGGTACTGCGCCGGGTGGTTGCAGATCTGCTTGAGCGAGGTCAGCAGCTTCACGACCAGACCGCGCCGCTCCATGCCGTCGGCCTCGGCGATCGCGGCGAGGGTCTCCCGTACGACGGCCTCGTACAGCCCGGTCTGCTCGAGGGTGAGCGAGACGGCGCGATCGGTCTCGGTCTTGGGCGGCAGCTCCGGCGCGATGCCGGGGTCGCTCTTGCGCCGGCGCAGCAGGAACGGCCGTACCAGCGCGGCCAGCCGCTGGGCCGCGGCTGGATCGTCGCCGCCCTCCACCGCATGCGCGTAGCGCGAGCGGAACGTGCCGAGCCGGCCGAGCAGGCCCGGCGTCGTCCAGTCGAGGATCGCCCAGAGCTCGGAGAGGTTGTTCTCCACTGGCGTGCCGCTCAGCGCGACGCGCGCCTTGGCGCCGATGGTGCGCAGCGCTCTGGCGGTGGCGGAGTACGGATTCTTCACGTGCTGCGCCTCGTCCGCGACGACCATTCCCCACGGCGTCCGGCCGAGCCGCTCCGCGTCCAGGCGCATCGTGCCGTACGTGGTGAGCACGAACTCCCCGTCGGCGAGCGCGTCGAGGCTGCGCGAGGCCCCGTGGAAGCGGCGCACGGGCGTGCCCGGCGCGAACTTCTCGATCTCGCGCTGCCAGTTGCCCATCAAGGACGTCGGGCAGACGACGAGGGTGGGGCCCGCGGCCGCCTCGTCGCTCTGCCGGTGCAGATGCAGCGAGATCAGCGTGATGGTCTTGCCGAGGCCCATGTCGTCGGCGAGACAGCCGCCGAGGCCGAGGGAGGTCATGCGGTTCAGCCAGTTGAGGCCGCGCAGCTGGTAGTCGCGCAGCGTCGCGGCGAGCGCCTCGGGCTGCCCGATCTCCTGCTGCCCGCCCTCGGGTTCGGCGAGCCGGTCGCGCAGCTGCGCCAGCCACCCCGACGCCTGTACGTCGACGCGGCGGCCGTCGACCTCCGTCGAGCCGGTCAGCACGGCCCCGAGGGCGTCGACGGGCGTCAGCTTGCGATCGTGGCTCTCGCGGGCCTGCCGTGCCTCCTCGGGGTCGATGAGGACCCACTGGTCGCGCAGTCGTACGACGGGACGGCTGGCCTCGGCGAGCTGGTCCAGCTCGGCGCGCGTCAGCTGCTGATCGCCCAGTGCGAAGGACCAGTTGAAGGAGAGCAGAGCGTCGGCGGACATGAAGGACGGCAGCGCGGAGTCGCCGTCGCCGGGAATCCCGGCGCCGTGCCGGTCCGTGGGATGCGGATCCGAGCCGTCCGACGGGCCGATCACCGCGCGGGCGGTGAGCTTGCGCGCCATCTCCTTGGGCCAGTGCACCTGGACGCCCGTCGCCGCCAGGGCCCTGGCGGCCTCGCCCAGGAGCTCGGCGACCTCCTCGTCGGCGAGCTCGATCGCGTCCGGGACGGCGGCGTGCAGCAGCGGGGCGAGCGGCGTCCAGGCGCGCGCCGCCCGGCGCAGAGCGAGCAGCGCGTCCATGCGGGCACGCGGACCGAAGGCCGCGGCGGGGCCGGTCGCGCCCGCCCAGACCTCGGCGGCGTCGGCCACCAGGGCGGGGTCGCTGACGCTGTGCATCTGCAGCACGGCGCGGAACGCGGGTCCCTCGTCCTCGGCGTGCTCCAGCCCGGCACGTACTGCAGTCCGTCGGTGGAGATCTTGTCGCCCTTCAGGCTGGAGACGCTCATCAGGGCGAGGATCAGGATGAGCCCGCCCAGCACGAAGG
>NZ_JBFAYB010000106.1:0-27737 GCF_040681075.1 Streptomyces sp. NPDC051907
TTCTGGGCCAACCGCCGCGTCCAGACCTCCATGGGGCCCGTCGGCGTCCAGGACGCCTTCTTGGACACAGCGCAGCAGACGATGACGTATCTGCGTGAACGAGCTGAGGCCCGTTCGTCTTGAGTGAGCACACGTAAAGCGCCATAAGCCCAAGTGTGTTGGGACATGACCGTTCCAACACACAATCCTTACGGGTGTGTTGAACAGAAAACCACTGCTTTACGTAGGTATGGCCGCTAACGTGGCCGGATGGACGACGAAATCACGCCAGCGTCGGACCCGGCAGAACTGCGCCGGATAGCCCTGCAATGCGAGGCCGGACTGCGGGGACTGCACAAGCAGCTCCGTGGGACCGGATGCCAAGAGGCCAGCTTCGCCGCACTGGAGGGGGCGGACAAGGCGCTCGCCGCCGCCCGCGCCCTGGCCGCTGAGCCCACCCCCGTCACACCACGCCTACGAGCAGTGCCATCGGAGCTACTCGCCGCCGGGTAGCCTCCGCGCATGACCGAGCCCCAGAGGGACGCAGCGTGAGCGCCGACCCGCTGCGTCCCGACCGCTACCTCTGCCCCCAGTGCAAGCGCTGGCGCGGCGAGCACTTCAAGACCGGCGTCCTCGCCCGGCACAGTGCCGCCGAAGGCACCCGCTACGACCTCTGTATGGGCTCCCTGCGGCCGATCAAGGGACTCCCGACCCAACGCGGCGGAAGAGACCTCCCCACCCGCCACACGGCCCCCTACAGCCAACCCCCGCTGTTCGCCGACCCGTAGGCCCGCACCGAAGGTAGCCTCCCCGCCATGACCAAGCCTCAGAACCAGCCCGACCAGTACGAAGTCGTCATCCCCGACCACGTCATGGCCCAGGTGAAGGACCTGCCGCCCGAGGCGTACGACGAGCTGGCCGCCGCGATCGCCCAGATCAAGGAAGACCCCGACAGCGTCGGCCGCCCCATCGTCCCGTTCCCCGTCGACCACAGCGAGGGACGCGAGCCGGTCTACGTCCCGGCCGCCCGCTCCGTCAGCTACCTGCGCGGCGCGGTCGCCGACATCAGCCCGCCCACCGTGGCGGTCTTCGACCAGGAGCTGGCCGAGGACGTCACCGGCGACAGCCCCGACGTCAAGACCCGCGCCCTGCGCTCCTTCCTCCTGCGCTGGATCGAGTACATCGCGCTGACGGGCGACCCCGCCACCGGCCGCTACCTCGACGAGGCCGACACCCCCGACGAGTACGCCAGCCGGTTCGCCGAGACGATGGAGCGCATCCACCGGGAGCACTTCCCCGACGCCGACGGCCACTCCTTCGCCGTCCGCGTCAACCGCGACGGGTCCCAGTGGCGGGCGGTCTGCCCCGTCACCATGATCCGCGTGGACCGGCCGACCGAGGCTGAGGCCGAGCTGGCCCTCAGCATGGCGCTGCTGGAGCTGGTCACCGGCTACTGATCCACGCGGATCATCACAGCGGCCGCCCCCCGTGCGGGCGGCCGCCCCCGCGTAGGGCAGCACCCGCCAGCCGATCGCGCTACGGTGCCAAGATGGAGACCAAAGCCAACCCCGCCCCGAGGTGATCGCGGTGCCGCTGGTAGACCCGGACCGAGACGGCGAGGTGAAGGAGCGGCTGATGCCGGTGGACGCCGAGGGGCGTGCCAACGGCGCGACGGTCGTCGTCTACGATTCCGGCCTGGCGCAGCTCATCGCCTACTACGCACGCTGCTGCTTCTGCGCCGAGCGCCACCCGTTCTTCTCACCGTCCGACCGCGACGCCTGGGCCGAGGTGCACCGCGCCGACACCGGCCACGCCATGGAGCTGACCGTGGAGCCGTGGGACTTCCGGACCCCGCCCTGGGTGGCAGCGGACGGACTGCCGCTGACACCGCCCCGGAGCCTCGCATGAACTCGCCCTTCCCCACGCCCGAGAACGTCGTCGACGCCGACACCCTGGCCCTCGTCGAGCGCCGCCGCACGGAGCTGAAGGCCGGATGCCCCCGGCACCCCGACACCGAGCTCCTCTTCTGGAAGGAGCTGCTGATCGGCGCGGAGGGGGACATGAACCTGGCCGTGACGGCGATCTACTCCTGCGACGACATGCTCCACACGCACCTCGACACCGAGGCCGAGCCGAAGTACAAGCCCTCGCCGTTCTAGACCGTGGGCAGGGCGCGCCACAACGGCCCGGCGGCGGGCTGCCGCCCGGCCGGGGTGGCGTGCCGGAGGTAGACCCACGCCTTGGCCCCCGAGTGGAAGGCGACGGCCAGACCGTGGGGGATGGACGCCCGGCCGTTCCGCGACTGGAACAGGCCGACCGAGGCGATCTCCGCGGACCGGCCGGTGGTGATGCGCCAGGCCAGCCACCGCTCCACGGCCGCCAGCTCGGTCGGGCCCTCGGTCGGCAGCGCGACCGGCTCCCGCAACGGCAGCTCGCCCCCGTAGACCGGCGCGTCGGCGTCGGCCCGGCCGTTGCCCGGCGGTCCCGCGCCCACGGTCTGGAGGTAGACCACGGCCCCCGTCGGCAGCCACAGCTCCACCCCGAAGGGCGCGCCCGTGTACCCGGCGTCGGCGAAGGTCCGCGCCCGCACCTGTCCATCCGCGCAGATCCACTCCAGGAGCGCGTCAGCGAACCGTTTCGGCTGCATCCGCACGAAGCTACGGGTCACCACTGACAGAGGCGGATCACCCGGTTACGCGACAGTCGGTTAGCGCGTCGTTACCCTGTGGTGTTGTGGCCTCGCTCTCCGTGTTCGTCTCGCTCCTGACCCTCCTCGCGATCTGCCGCCTGACGCGGCTCGTCACCGAGGACACCATCACCAAGCCGATCCGGGACTGGGTGGAAATGAAGGCTGCCCCACGCCCCTCGACCCGGCCGCCCGGCCGGGCGGGCGACCGGGCGGCCGCCCGTGAGGCGGCTCGCGCCCGCCACAGCATCTCCGCCGCGATCACCGCCGCCGTCACACACCGTGAGACGGCTCACGAACGCGAAGCCCCCCGCGCCTGGCGCTACCTGGACAAGCTCCTCAACTGCCCCTGGTGCGCAGGCTTCTGGGTGTCGGCCGCCGTCTCCCTGGCCTACTTCCGCTGCTGGCTCGGCATCTGGCCCCACGACGCCGTCACCTGGTTCTCCTACCTGGTGGCCGTCTTCGCCTCCTCCTGGCTGACCGCGATCCTCGCGGACTGGCTCGACGCCGAACCCCCGCCCAAGGTCATCCAGCTCACGCCCTCCCACATGGACGTGACCCACCGCCAGGCTCCGTGACCGGTTAGGAGGCCCGCCGCCCATGCCCTTCTGGAGCATTCACCGCCGCCCCAAGTACGCCATCCGCCGCGACCGAAACGGCAAGGTCGTCTACGAGGGCCTCGCGGGCACCGCCGTCATGGCCTCCGCCGCCCTCGTCAGCAAGGAGCAGGTCCGCTCCGTCGTCGGCCGCAAGCAGGACTGGCAGCGCGACTCCTGGGACCTCTACGACACCGTCACCGAGCTGCGCTTCGGCGTCTCGTGGATCGCCAACGCCTGTAGCCGGGCACGCCTGTACGTCGGCAAGATCGACCAGGACGGCTCGTCCGAGCCCACCCCCGTCAAGGCGGAGACCGACGAGGGCGAGCCCGTCGACCTCCAGGCACTGGAGTTGCTGGCCCCCCTTGAGGAGCTGGCCGGGGGGCAGGTCGGCCAGTCGGAGATGCTGCGCCGCCTGGCCGTCCACCTCAACGTGCCGGGCGAGTCTTACCTGGTGGGCTTCGACGACCCCGACACCGGCGAGCGCCGATGGCTGGTGTGCTCCTCGGACGAGATCCAGTCCACCGGCGCAGGCGTGAAGATCGCCAGCCCGGACATGCCCAACGAGTTCATCGACATCGACCCCGAGCAGTCCACCATCCTGCGCATCTGGCGGCCCCACCCCCGCCAGGCGTACCTCGCCGACTCCCCGATCCTCGCCCTGCGCCAGCCGCTCCGCGAACTCGTCGACCTCTCCTCCCACATCACCGCCAGCGCGGAGTCCCGCCTGGCCGGTGCGGGCGTCCTGTTCGTCCCCGACGAGCTGACCACCCCCGCCCCCGAGCAGTCCGAGGGCGCGAACCCCATCCACGCAGATGCTTTTACGGCCGCCCTCATCGAGGCCATGGCCGCGCCCCTCAAGAACCGCGACAGCGCCAGCGCCGTGGTGCCGCTGGTCGTGCGCGGCCCGGCCGACAAGGGCAAGGAGATCAAGCACCTCTCCTTCAGCACCGCGCTGGACGAGAACGTGCAGGAGCTCCGCGAGTCCGCGATCCGCCGCGTCGCCACCGGGATGGACATGCCGCCCGAGGTGCTGACCGGCATGGGCGACTCCAACCACTGGTCCGCGTGGCAGGTGGAGGAGTCCGCGATCAAGCTCCACATCGAGCCGCTGCTCGGGCTGATCTGCGACAGCCTCACCACGAACTTCCTCCGGCCGGTCCTGAAGGCGCTGGGCCGCACCGACGGCGACAAGTACTGCATCTGGTACGACACCAGCGAGCTGACCATGCGGCCCAACCGGGCCCCCGAAGCGCTCGACGCCCACAAGCTGGGGCTCATCTCCGACGCCGCCGCCCGCCGCGAGCTGGGCTTCGCCGACGAGGACGCGCCCACCGCCGACGAGCGGATGCGCAACGTGATCACGGCCGTCATCACCAACGCGTCCAGCCTGGCCCCCTCGCTGCTCCCGTTCCTCGGGATCAAGATCCCGGAGACGGAGGCCGCCGAGGCCACCGCCGAGGCCGTGGTCGAGAACCCGGAGGCGGCCCTCCCCGGCGCAGCGCCCGCCAACGCGCTGCCCTCCGCGCCCAGCTCTCCCTCCGCCCGGCCGCCCGGCCGGGCGGGAGGCCAGCCCCCCGCCCGGGAGGGAAGCACGGGGAACCGGGGCCTCCCGACCCGAGGCGAACTGGAACGCGCCATGACCGCCAGCGCCGCACGCGAGAACGGCTGGCGCACCCGCTGCCTCGACATGGCCGTACGCCGCGCCCTCTCCCGCGCCGGTCAGTACCTCCTGCGCGCCACCCCCCGCGCCCAGCGCGCCCAGCTCCAGCAGATGGCCCCCGACGCCATCCACCTCACCCTCCACGCCGACCCCGCCCAGCTCGACGCCATGCTCCAGAACGCCTACACGGAGTTCCACGAGTCCACCCCCGACGAGCCCTGCCTCCACAAGGCAGTCGACCACTACGTCCGCGCCCTCCTCCTCGCCCGCGAGGAGCACCACCCGGGCTACCTCGAAAGGGCCATCATCCAGTTCGACTGCGACGGGGGGCTGGCGTATGCCGCGTCTCGATGACCCGTGGCTGTCCTCCCGCATGGCGGAGTACGCCGCCGTACGCCGCGCGGAGTCCGTCATGTACCCGGCCGTCCACGCCGCCTGCGAGGAGTTCCTGGGCCAGGTCCGCAACCGGCTCCTCGGCAAGGCCATGATCGCCGCAGCGTTCGACGTCCCCGACCGCCTCGCCTTCGCAGACGGCGAGGCCGACCCGCCCCCCGACGACTTCCCCGGCGACAACGCATGGCAGCGGGCCATCGACGACCACATCCGCCCCGCCGCACGCCGCCTGTTCGAAGGCGCGTACTACCGCATCGTCGCCGCCCGCGAATCTGCGCAGGCCAGACGCGACCGGTCCAACGAGTACCTGTCCGGCCTCGGCGAGCGCATGTCCGGCTTCCGCCTCTCCGTCTGGGAACGCCTCCGCCGGTTCTTCATCCGGGGCCCCCAGCCCGGCGAGACCCCCGCCCAGCTCCGCGCCCGCGTCGCCCAGCTCCTCTCCATGGAGGAGTGGGACGGCCAGGTCATGACCCTGACCCGCACCGAGACCATGACCGCCCTCAACGCCGGAGCCTTCGCCGGGGCGTTCGACGAGCAGGAGCGCACCGGCGAGGCGTGGGAGAAGCGCTGGCAGGCCACCGACGACCAGCGCGTACGCCACACCCACGCCGAAGCCGACGGCCAGATCCGCCCCCTCCACGACCCGTTCGAAGTCGGCGGCCACAAGCTCCAGTTCCCCGGCGACCCCCTCGGCCCGGCGGGGGAAGTGATCAACTGTCGGTGCGTGCTACCCGAGACGCGCGTTGCAGGTGCCGTAACGGCGGCCATGCGGCGGCAGTACGACGGGCCCGTGTTCAAGCTCAAGACCGCCTCGGGCCACGAGCTGACCACAACCCCGGAACACCCGGTACTCACACTGCGCGGATGGGTCCGCGCGGATGACCTCCAGCCAGGCGACCAGCTCGTCCGCGCAGGCCGCGAAGTCGAGCGGACACTTGGCGTGCCGCCAGGACCACAGGTAGGCGACCGGGAACCCACAGCGCAGCAGGTCTACGATGCGCTGGCGCTCGCGGCTCTTGTCGCTGATGGGCGACGTGGGCGGGCGGTGCACCTCAACGGCCAGGACCCCTCCGGCCAGCACGTCGACTGCGTAGTCTCCGCAGACGTACTCGCGCTCGGCGGTGACACCCCGGCGCTCCAGCTCCTCAGCGATCTCGGAGTTGCCCGCGCCGATCGCGAGCCGGGCCTTCCGGCCTACGGTCAGGGCCTCGGCGCTGCCCATCCTGAGCCGCTGAGCGGCGGACCTGTCGCGCGGCTGCACGCCGAGGTCGGCGAGGCACTGGTTGACCAGCTTCCGGCCGACGCCGAGTTCGGCGGCCACCGCCTTCACGGACATGGGCCGCTGGTACAGCTCCAGCACGCAGGCGGCCAGCTCGGCGCGCCGCTTCCGGTTGGCCAGGGTGTGGGCGGTGCCGCTGTCGCGGAGCTGCACCCCGGCCCGAGCGAACCGCGAGTAGATGGACTGCTCGTGGAGCCCGGTCTGCGCCGCTATCTCCGGGACGCCCATGGACTCGTACAGCTTGACCAGCTCTTGAGTGCTGATCCGGCCCCGTTCAGCGGTCACGTCTACGACCTCACATGCGTAACGAACAGTTACCTAGCGAACGGCTACATCGTACATAACTGCGCCGCCCGCTACGCCCCCGCCGCCGACCCCTCCCTCACCGCCTCCAGCACCCCAGGAGAGGACACCACCACGATGGCTACGCCCGTCACCACCGAGACTCCCGGCCCCGTCCAGGTGTCGCCGTCCGGCCGCTGGCGCGGCCGCCTCGGTTTCATGGACGAATGGTCCGCCGACCAGCGGATGCTCGTCAGCCCCGACACCGGCGTCCGCTCCCGCCCCCTCCCGCTCCCGCTCCTGGTCCAGGGCGCGCTCGCCGCCGGACACGACGGCGGCGAGCTCGGCGTCGGCGTCATCGACCGCATCTGGACCGAGGGCAACGCCGTCTGGGGCGAGGGCCGCTTCGACCTGGACGACCCGGTCGGCGCGAAGCTCGCCCGCAAGGTGGGCCTCGGGTTCATCCGCTTCGTGTCCCTGGACGTCGACGACGCCACCGCCCAGCAGGTCCTCGTCGACGCAGGGGGCAACGTCGTCCCCGACGGCGACCCCAACGACCGCTCCCTGGCCATCGGCGACGTGTACTCCGGGTGGCGCGTCATGGGCGCGACGCTCCTGGCGCACCCGGCCTTCCCCAACGCGGCCATCGCCCTGGCCGACGACAACGGCGAGACCCTGACCGCGTCCGCGTACGCGGAGGTCGTCGGCTGGAACCCGGAGTGGGGCTGCGTGAAGCCCGCCGGAGACGGCTGGGAGACCGCCGACTGCGAGGACCCCGACGCCGTCCCGGCCAACCCCCAGGGCGACGCCCCGTTCGACCCCGAGGGCCCGCCGACCGAGGCGGCCGAGGCTCCCTCTGAGGATCTGGCGGCGATCCCCGAGGCCCCCGGCGAGGAAGAGGAACCGCCGGAGGTCGAGGACCCGCCCAGCGACATCGCGGCCGACGAGGCGCAGGCGGTCGAAGAGCTGGACCCCGCCGCCGAGGGGTCGCCCGGCTGCGTCACCCAGAACGACGACGGCACCTGGGAGCCCGCCGACTGCGAGGCTCCGGGCGCGGTCCCCGCCAACGACGAGGGCACCGGGCCCGCCGACGCAGAGGTCACGCTCGCCGTCGCCGAGACCGAGGCCCCCCTGGCCCAGCCCACCCACGCCGGTCTCGTGATCAAGGCGCTGGACACCGGCCGCGTGCTCCTCATCCAGCGAGCCCTCGATCCCGAAGACCCGGCGTCGGGTCTCTGGGAGTTCCCCGGCGGCGGCATCGAAGACGGCGAGGACGCCCGCGCCGCCGCGTTCCGGGAGTTCGAAGAGGAGACCGGCGTCGCCCCGCCCGGCAACGCCGAGATCACCGAAGGCTGGACCAGCCCCAACGGCGTCTACACCACCAGCATCGGCCTGGTCCCGGTAGAAGCGGACGTGCCCATCAACCCCGAGGACCGCGAAAACCCGGACGGGCACGCGGAGACCGTGGCGTGGTGGGAGCTGGAGGCCCTGCCGGAGATGAACGCCCTGCGGCCCGAGGTCGCCGAGAACACCCCCTGGGACATGCTCGTCAGCGCCGGAGGCAGCGCGCCCGCCGACGGCGAGATGGCGTCTGTGCCCGAGGACTGCGAGCCGTGCCAGGCCGTGACGATCACCGCAGCCGCCACCGGCACCCTCGCCCCCGGCTGGACCCCGCCCGGCGACTGGTTCCAGCAGCCGACCGGCACCGGCGGCGCGCACTCCATCCGCGTGGATGTGGAGACCGGCCGGGTGTCCGGCTACCTCGCCTCCTGGGGCAGCTGCCACGTCGGCTACAAGAACCGCTGCGTCCCCCCGCCCCACTCCGTCACCGACTACGCCTACTTCAACATCCGGCCCGTCAAGACCAGCGACGGCACGGTGTACTGCGGACTCCTCACCATGGGCACCGGCCACGCCAGCCTCTCCGCCTCCGCTAACACGGCCCTCGCCCACTACGACAACACCGGCACCCAGGCCGCCGTCGTCCGCGTAGGCGAGGACAACCACGGCATCTGGGCTGTGGGCGCGGTCCTCCCGTTCCTGTCCGCGGAGGACCGCCTCCGCCTCTCCCTGGCCTCGTTCTCCGGGGACTGGCGCGAGGTGCGCGGCGGCGCGGAGCTGATCGCCGCGCTCGCCGTCAACAGCCCCGGCTTCCCCCTCGCCGCGAAGAAGACCGGCGCGGACAACCAGCCCTACGCGCTGGTCGCGGCCGGAGCCATCCCGCCCGCCCCGCCCGAGCCGAAGCCCGACGCCGGCACGAAGCTGCGGGAGGCGCATCTCACCATGACCGTGGACCTGGACGCCCTCACCGAGATGATCCTCCTCGGGCTGGACGAGCGGCAGGTGAAGCAGGAGCGGACCGCCGCCGCGACCGGCCGCCTGGCCGCGCTCCGCCAGGACCACACGACCCGCGCCGAAGCGAGCCGCGCCCGAAGGGTCGAGCTGGCGAGGGGGAAGGTGGTGCGAGTCCAGCGCCCAAAAGCAGGTGAGCCCCCGCTGGAGCTCGTCGGCCGGGGCGCATCCCTTCCCACCCCCTCCACCCAGGACATCGGGCTGGCCCGCAACTGGGTGGACGAGCAGGGCGGGCTGCCGCCGTACATCAAGCGGATCAGCAGGCACTTGGAAGAGAAGGGCATGGACACCGGGCGCGCCATCGCCACGGCGGTCAACGCCGCCAAGAAGATGTGCGCCAGTGGGGACCTGAACTGGCCCGGCATCCAGCAGGTGAACCCCGGCAGCAAGGCCGAGGCGTGCAGCGCCGTCGAGAAGTGGGAGGCGATGAAGGCCGCCGCGAGGGCCAGCTGATGGGCATGACCCGGAGCGACTTCCAGGCCATCGCCGGAGCGGTCGCCGAGACGAAGCGGTGGGCCGAAGGCGAGCAGGCGCTCGCCGCGCTGGAGGAGGCCGCTCGGCAGCTCGCTCGGGCCTGTGCCGGGCAGTACCAGGGAACCCTCGGCTTCAACAGGCCCCGCTTCATGGAGGCTTGCGGGTTCCCCGAGGCCCGCTGACGAGACCTGCGGGGACCGGCCGAGGCTCCGGTCCCCGCAGCCGGACGAGGAGAGGAGACGGGGATGGCGAAGGGCGGCAAGGTCAAGGCGCCGCCGGTGGGCAGGGGCCGGAAGGCACGCCCTCCGCAGCCGGAACCGGCCGAAGACGGCACAGGGCCGAACGACGAGAGCACGGAACCGGTGGCGGTCGCGGAGCTGCGCGAACTGCCCCGGCACCCCAAGCCCCCCGGGGGCAGACGCGGACCCGACGGCGACCGCCCGGCCAGCGCCCTGCGGGAGAGGCCGCTCGGGGACACCGAGCCAGCCTGAAGAGACGGACAAGGAAAGTGGGAGACACAGATGGCGAGCACCAGCGACGAAGTGAAACCGCTGGACGTGGACAAGGGCAACCTCATCCCGAGGCAGTACAGCGGCGACCTCCGCTCGTTCGTGATGGTCGACGCGGAGATGCGGCCCATCGCGGAGGGCGTCAAGTTCAGCGACGGCCGGGTGGTCGTCTCGCGCAAGGGCGGCCGGGTGGAGGAGCGGTACGCCGATATCGCCACCCTGGTCGAGGAGTGGCACGGCCGGGGGATGCTGCTCTGGTGCGCCGACTCTCCCGAACCGGCCCTGGCCCCACGCAGGTTCATCTTCAAGCGGGCGGTGGACTCCACCGGCTTCTCCGGCCCCGGCATCGCCCTGGAGGGGGTGCGCTTCTCCCACGGCGGGGTGCGCCTCATGTGGCTGGGGGAGCTGCGGTCGCTCGTCGAGTGGGCCTCCATCGAGGAGGCCATCACCACCCACGGTCACTCCGGGGACACCGTCATCCACTGGCTTGACCAGCGTCGGAGCTGACACGACGAGCCCCCCGGCTTCGGGGGCCGGGGGGTGCGCCGAACAGGCCCGCGCGCAGCGGCTAAAAGACCTGCCGTCTCCGGCTGTGCACGAACGCGTACGCAAGGTTAGCGGCCCAGACGAGGACGGAAGGGCCGAACGGACCGAAGCGCGGAACGACGCGCGGAGGCGGCCAGGCGGCGCGAGGCGCGGCAGGCCGCGACAGAGAGGGAGTGATCGTCATCGGATGCAACTGCGGAGGACGCCGGGGGCAGCAGGCCGCCGCCGCCATCGCCGCCGGGAACGGGGTGGCCGCCGTGTGGAGGCTGACCCACCCCAACGGCTCCACGGTGGACTACTGGGACAAGGGCGACGCCGACAAGGCGCACGCGGGGCTGCTCGCCAAGGAGACCACCGAGGCCGCCGCCGCCGGGCGCGGCGCCCGGCCGGTGCTCCTGGACCGCGTGGACTCGCGCACGGGGATGGTCCTGACCTGATGGTCTGGTGGGTGTGGCTGGCGGGTGCGGTGCTCATGGCCGCGCTCGGGCCTTCGCCGCGCTGGCTCGCCGCCGAGTTCATGGAGGAGGGCGGCGGCGATCTGCGCGAATGGAAGCGCTGGGCGATGTGGGGCGCGCAGGCCGCGCTCTGGCCCGCCGCTCTGTGCTGGTACGCACGCCAGGCCATGTACGAACGCTGACACGCCGAGGCCCCGTCCACGTGGACGGGGCCTCGGCGCGGCGGGGGCGGGCGTCAGTACATCACCGCCGTCCGCCCGTAGTGCTCGGCGCGGTAGGCGCGGTCGCATGTGATGCAGTGCTGCTCCGCGTGGCCGGGCTCCCCAGTGTCGAACACCGCCGGGTCGCCGGTCGCCCCGCAGTACGCGATGCAGGGCGCGTACTCGTCCCGGATGTGGGCCGTCGTGCCCTTCTGGAGGTACGTCGCGCGGGGCAGGCGGTCGAAGCCGTCGCCGTTGCTGCCCAGGAACTGGCGGATCAGGTACTCCCCGGCCTCGTCGTCCGTGGGGAAGATCGGCAGGGGGAGCGTGCCAGCGGAGATCACGGTCCAGCCGCTCACGTCACGGAGCACGTGCGCCCACGCCCACTGCTCCTCGCCCCGCAGGAGCGTGAAGCGATGGCCGGGGGTGCGGCCCTGCCCGGCGAACGGGTTGACGATGTGGTCCGGCCGCTGGATCAGCTGGCTGGTCAGCTCGGGCAGCTCGGCGATGGCGGTGAGGACTGTCTTCTTGGTCATGCGGCGGGTGTCCTATCTGCGCGGTTGGATCAGGAGGGTTCGGTCGGTCGGGGTCTCACTCAGGGGGCGGTGTCCTCGCGCCACCAGCGCTGCGCCGTCTCCACGCTCGTGTACTCCATGTGCTTCGCGCGGCCTTGCTCCCGGCCCAGCGCCGTCCACTCCGCCCGAGGCCGCCCCACGATGACGCCGTACGCGGTCATCTCCGCCAGCAGCTCTCGCAGCGTGCCGAGGTGAACGGCCCGGCCCACGTGCCCGTTGGGCAGGGGCAGGCGGTACCGATCGGCGATCCGGTGGGCGATGAGGTGCTCGGACCAGGGGACCTCGTTCACCCCGAAGGGGTCGGGATTGTCGGGGCCGGTGTAGGGGTTGGGCTCCCGGGGGCCCACGGCGGCGAGCACGTCGTCTCGCGTGGGCCGGTAGGGGAGGTCGGGTCGCGTCATGCGGTCGCTTCCTGTCTGCGGGGATCAGGCCCCCGGCCGGGCGGCCGGGGGCGAAGCGGGCGGGGTTCAGCCCTTAAGCTCGCGGAGCCACTGTTCGTGGGCTTCCTCCTCGGCCAGGCTCTCCCACTGCCAGTCGGGCTCGTCCGTGCGAGTCCAGGCGTCGTCGGCGGAGGTGCGGGTCCAGTCGACGGCGGTCCGCGTGATGAGCCGGTGGTGCCGGGAGCCGTCGGCCAGGCGCGCGATCGCCTCCGCGGTCGCGCCTTCCACCCGGCCGTTCTCGGTCAGAGCGCTGACGAGCTGCTGGACGGCGCTCTCCAGGCGGAGGATGCGCTGGTTCTGGAGGCGGATGACCTCTCGCGCCTCTTCGGGAATGTCGTGCATGCTGATCTCGACGCGCATCGGATGTCTCCTTCGTAGCTTGGGGGCCGGGCCCCCGGGGGCGGTGGTTCAGGACTTGCGGTAGTTGACGACCTGGAGCGTGACGCCCTCGGTGAGCAGCGCCCGGCAGATGTCGCCCCGGCACCAGATCTTCTCGGTCTCGTACTCGGCGAGGAACTGGCAGCGCTTCGCGTCGTGGGACATGGGGCTGAGCTGGCTGGCGAGCATGTAGGCCAGCGTCGGGGTGGACCAGTCGGAGCGGAACAGCTCCTCGAACAGGGCGTCGTCGGGCCGGTTCCAGTAGGCGTAGAGCAGCGGGTCCGGGGTGGTCATTGATGGCTCCCTGTCCGGTGGGCTGGGGGCGCGGCCCCCTGGTGCGACACAAGATTAGCGCATGCTGGCCGGGGATGCAAACCCTATGTCTCATCATGGGGGTGATCTGCGCGGATAGACCCTTGATCCGACACGCATCGTGAGCATTCAGCTACGCTGAGTGCCATCGCTCTGCTGGTTGATGGGCCGAGGGCACGGATCGAGATACCCGAGAGGGTGTGCCCACGCCGTGAGCTTCCTCACCGATCTCCTCGGCCGCCTCGCAGAGGTGCCCGCCGAGGACCAGCCCGCAGTCATCCAGCAGGTCATCTCCGAGACCCCGAACGTCAACGCCAGCGAACTCAGCGCTGCCGTCCTGGAGATGTTCGACTCCCTCACCGAGGGCGACGCCCCCGCCACCGACGAGACCCTGAGCACCCTGGAGACGCTGGCCCGCGTCGCCGACGGCATCGGCGTCATCAACGCCGCAGCCGAGGAGCGATCGGCCCGCGCCGCAGAAATCGGCGACCGCCTCCGCTCCCTGGCCCAGCCCGCAGAAGGCGGCGGCGCCGACGGGGAAGGCGGAGGAGGCGAAGAGCCCGCCGCAGAAGTCATCCCCGCCGAGGAGCCCGCCGAGGAAGAGACGCCGGGGGCCGACGACGCCGCCGCCGACCAGCCCGAGGGTGCCGGAGCCGACGCCCCGAAGGAACTGGTGGCAGCCAACGTGAAGAAGAACAGCCGCGTCCCGCTGGGCGGGCGCAACAGCGCGCTCCCGGCAGAGCAGAACGGCGGCGGCAGCAAGCCCTTCGCCAACTTCAGCCTCGTCGCCGCCGCCGACGTCCCCGAGTTCTCCACCGGCCAGCAGCTCAACGGCGTCGCCGACCTGGCCCGCGCGTGGGAAGCCCGCATGGGCCCCATGATCACCGGCAACGTCAACTCCGGCCGCGACGGCGAGCGGACCCGCGTCGGCCTGGCGCGGATCAAGCGCAACGTCCCCGAAGAGTTCATGATCCGCGACGACTCCGAGGCCGAGGAGAAGATCGCCAACGCGACCGACGAGACCCGCCTCCCGGGCGGAAGCCTCGTCGCGGCGGCCGGATGGTGCGCCCCCTCCGAGCAGCTCTACGACCTCTGCCCCATCCGCATGACCCCGGAAGGCCTCATCGACCTGCCCTCGGTCACCGCGCGCCGAGGCGGCATCCGCTACCCGGCCGACTTCGACTGGTCGGCGATCTGGGGCAGCACCGGCTTCTACCTCACCGAGACCGAGGCCATCGCCGGAGTCGAGAAGACCTGCGCCACGGTCCCGTGCCCGACCGAGTTCGAAGAGTGCCGCATGGACGTCAGCGGCATGTGCATCAGGACCCCGATCCTGATGGAGCGCGGCTGGCCGGAGCGCGTCGAGCAGTTCATGCAGGGCTCGCTCCTCATCCACACGCACAAGATGAACGCCCGCAAGCTCGCCAAGATGGAGGCCCTGTCCACGGCGATCAGCTTCTCCGCCGCCCCCACCCCCAACCCGGCCGCGTCCGTCACGGACCACCACGGCCCCGGCGCGGTCGAGAGCCTGCTCTCCATCCTGGAGCTCCAGGCCCAGCACCAGCGCTACCGCGAGCGCCTGTCGCAGAACGCCACGCTGGAGCTGGTCGCCCCCTACTGGATGCGCGGCATCCTCAAGTCCGACCTCCGCAAGAAGCTCGGCATCGACAACCGCTGGAACGTCACCGACTCCATGATCGACGGCTACCTCCGGGCGGTCGGCGTCTCCCCGCAGTACGTCTACGACTGGCAGGACGCCCTCGCCTCCGGCGTCTCCACCGACTTCGGCGGCGACGTGCCCACCCAGTGGCCCGAGAGCGTCAAGTTCCTGCTCTACCCCGCAGGAACGTTCTTCCAGCTCCAGGCCGACGTCATCAACCTGGACGGCGTCTACGACCACGCCTCGCTGATCCAGAACGTCTACACCGCCCTCTTCACCGAGGAGGGCTGGCAGGTCTGCACGCGCTGCGGCACGAGCTACGTCGTCACCGTCAACCTCTGCCCGAACGGCCTCTCCGGCAGCCACCAGGCGGTCAACTGCTGATCCGCGCAGACGGCCGGGGCTCCACCCCAGTCGCCCGGCCCGCCGCTCCCCCTGGCGGGTCGGGCTCCCCACCCGGAGCCCCGGCCGCCCGCCCCTGATCGCCCCTGACGCAACGGAGACGCCGTGTCTACACCCACCCCAGGCAGGACCTGGGTGGACTCCGCTCCGCCCATCGAGCCGTACCGGTACGGCCTGTTCTCCGTCGCCTCCTTCCAGGACGGCGTCGGGCCGTGGCAGGCACGCGGAGTCGAGTACTTCACCGACGCCTGCGCTCAGGGCGGCTACGTCATCGGCTCGTGCCCCGCACCGGTCGGCGACGACGGAGACACCACCCACGACAAGCCCCTCGCCCAGGGCCCGTACCTGGCGGAGGGCTCCGACCCGTTCACCGTCTACGCCCGGTCCGAGTGCAACGCGGTCGGCTTCGAGGACCCGGTGGGCGACGCCCGCCGCCGCCTCGGGCTGATCGAGGAGCGCGAGGCGGAGGAGTTCTTCTCCGCCCACGTCCTCGGCGCGGAGGACCCCGTCCTCCCCAACGACGACGACGCCCTCACGCTCAAGCGGGCGGTCGGCGTCCTGGAGCAGCACGCCGCCCGCAACTACGGCGGCGCGCCCACGCTCCATACCCCCCGCTGGACCAACCCCTACTTCAACGACCGCCGCCTGCTTGAGGACCCGGACGTCACCGGCGCCCCGCTGCTCACGCGGCTCGGTTCAAGGGTCGTGTTCGGCGGCAGCTACCTGGACGACCCCTTCACGCCCGACACCCCGGCCGCCGCCGACACCTTCTGGCTCGTGGCCACGGGGTCGGTCCGCGGATGGCGGTCGGACGCTTTCGTGAACGAGACCTTCACCCCCGAGACCAACCTGCGGATGGCTCTGGCCGAGCGGACGTACGCGCTGGACGCGGACTGCTACCGGGCGGCGGTGCTGGTGACCGTGGGAGGCGAGGACTGATGTACCTCCTGATCTACCCCGATGGCGATGTGACCCTGGCTGATCTGGCTCGGGCGGCGCTCGCCGAGTGCGGGTCGGAGAACGTCTCCGTCGTCTCCGGCATGGGCACGCAGGTGATCCGCGTGCCCGAGGGCTGCGCGGATCGGGTCATGCGGCGCGCTGGCCTGGTGTCCGACGACGAGCCCGAGCCGCCTCACGCTCCGCCCCAGGACCCGAGCGGCCCGGAGCTGACACCCACCCCCAAGTCCGCGTCGGCACCGGCGGAGGCAGGCGAGAGCCCTGGTGCCGACGCGCCCACGTCCGACGCCGACAACGACGGCGACGACGGTGACGAACCTCTGCCCGGCCGCCCGGCCGGGCGGGCGGCCGACCGGACGGCCAAGAAGACCAGCGCCCGGCGCACCGGCTCGCGCCGCAAGGAGGGATGAGCACAGTGACCACCACCTGCCCCAGCTTCCTGCGCGGCACCGCGATGCGAGTGACGCGCCTGGACTCCTGTGGCCGACCGATCTACGGGGATGGGAACCAGGTCGTCAGCGACGGGTTCGTCACCGTGTCCCTCTCTGCCGAAGTGCAGGAGGGCGAGTCGATCACGGTCACCAAGGCCAACGGCAAGATCTGCGTGAACGAGGCCAGCGACGATCAGCTCAACTGGTACGCCAGCGAGATCGAGTTCTGCTCCGTCGACCCCGACCTGATCCAGATCATGAACCCCGGCTGGGACAAGGTCCTGGACGCCGAGGGCAACGTGATCGGCTTCAACGCCAACGGCACCCTCTCCGGTGACACCGGCTTCTCTCTCGAAGTCTGGATGGACACCTACGGCGCATCCGACGCGTGCTCCGGCGAGACCGCACAGGGCTCGTGGGGGTACATCCTGCTGCCGTGGATGCGCGGCGGCGCACCCGGCGACATCGAGATCGGCAACGACGCCATCTCCTTCAGCTTCGCCGGGCGGACCAAGGTCGGCTCCCGCTGGCGTCGCGGCCCGTACCCGGTCCAGGTGCAGGAGAACGGCGCGCCCGGCCCGCTGCTCCAGCCCATCGGCGACAACACCCACTACAGGCTGTTCGTCACCACCATCCGGCCGCCGGAGCCGGAGTGCGGCGCGCAGCCGGTCGACCGCCCGACCCCGGAGGTCGCGGAGCTCATCGTGTCCGGCGTCCCGGGCGAGTCGCCGCGCAACACCGTGCGGCTCAGGGCCGACAACCACGGCTTCGGCCCGGTCCTCATCGACTGGGGCGACGAGTCCGACGAGACCACGGCGGCGGACGGCGCGTACGTCACGCACACCTACGAGGACGACGGCGAGTACACGATCATCGTCCGGGACCAGGAGACCCCGGCCATCGTCGTCGAGCGCGACGTGACCGTCCCGCTCCCCGCCGACGAGCCGACGCTCAGCCTGGCCGCGACCGACGTCGCGAACCGGTACGTCGTCACCGCCACGATCACCCTCCCGTCGCACTCCAGCGGCGAGGGGACCATCGACTGGGGCGACGGCTCCGACCCGCAGGCCGTCACCGCTGGCGTGGACGGCACGGCCACCGTGTCCCACACCTACACGTCCTCGGGCGTCTACTCGGTCACGGTCCGCCGCGCCGACATCACCACCTACCGCGCCCGCGCGGCAGTGGCCGTGCCGGTCCAGGCCGCCCCGACCGCGTCCGCCGCCGAGGACGTCACCGACGCGACCGGCAAGACCGCCGCGCTCACCTGGAACAACGGCGCCAACGGCCCGGTCACCATCGTCTGGGGCGACGGCACCGCCAACACGGACGGCGCGGCCACCGGCACCGTGTCCCACGCCTACGTCGCGAACGGCTCCAAGACGGTGACCGTGATCAGCAAGGCGAACACGGCCGCCCGCAAGGCCGTCACCTTCACGATCCCGTTCCCGTAAGCCCGCTCGCCCGCCCGGCCACCCGGCCGGGCGGGCAGGCGGAACCCTGCCCGCCGCCCTCCAGCGCCTCACGCACTGCGGGGGCGGCGATTCCCTTTCCTCCCCCCTGAACCCCCGGTGCCCGTGAACTCCCACTCGCGGGCACCGGGCCACCACAATCCGACAGGAGGCAGCCGCAATGGCTGATACCGGAGGCATCAACATCACCGTCACTCCCGAGACGGCAAGCCAGGTCGCCCAGCGGCTCGTCTGCTGGGACCGGGAGAGCGGCGTACGCATGCAGTCCATCGAGTACCGGACGGACGGCAACCGGCCCTACTTCCGCGTCCCGGCCGGGATCTGCGTGGATCGGGGCGCGCTGGCCCTGACCCCCGGCGGGACGGCCGTCACCTGCCCGGCCAGCGGGACCCCGACCCAGATCACCCCGACCCTCGCCGAGGTCGGCGGAGTCAACGCCAACTCGTGCACGGAGATCCCCGTGCCGACCAGCCTCGCCGTCTCCGGCACCCCGACCACCACCGTGATCGCCGTGCAGTGGGCCGCGCCCGCCACCGGCGCGACCCCGACCGGCTACCGGCTGGCCTACCGGGCGGACGGCTCGTCCGGCGCGTGGTCCTACAAGGACGTGGGCGCGGGCGTCCTGACCACCAGCGTCACCGGCCTCACCGTCAACACCGCCTACGACTTCAAGGTCCAGGCCAAGCAGGGCACCTACTGGTCGCCCTACACCTCCGACGTGACCATCAGCACGGCCGCCTCCTGACGGACCGCTGCCCGACCGTTGACCGCCCTTCCGGGCGGGCGGCCCCCGGCTGCCCGCCCGGCCGCCCCTGGAGGCCACTGTGGCTCTGGCAGAGTACGACGACCTGTTCTGGTTCCCGAGCGGCGAACTGGCCCGCAACATCGAGGCGCGGGTCTTCCTGCTGGAGTCCAACACCCTGGCCCCCCTGTTCGCAGACGCGGACGGCGACACCGAACTGCCGAACCCGCGCGCCACGGACAACGACGGCCGCCTCAAGTTCTGGGCGGAGATCGGCTTCTACTGGATCCACATCGACTCCGAGTCCTTCCGCGTGGGCGTCGGCGTCAGCGAGGAGGACGTCACCCCCGACGACGTGGCCGCCGCCATCGCCACGCACAACGCCGACACCACCGCCGTCCACGGCATCGCCAACACCGCGCTCCTGGAGACGCAGGCCGGAGCCCAGACCAAGGCCGCCGCCGCCTCCCTGGAAGCCCAGGCCGCCTCCGCCGCACAGCTCTCCAGCCACTCCGTGGACACGCAGAACGTCCACGGCATCAGCGACACGTCCAACTTGGAGACCCAGTCGGGAGCCCAGGACAAGGCCGACGCCGCCCGCGACCAGGCCATCGCCGCCGCCGAGGAAGGCGCGGGCGACGCGGTAGAGGCGCACCGCCTGGACACCACGAACGTCCACGGGATCACGAACACCGCACTGCTGGAGACGCAGGCCGGAGCGCAGACCAAGGCCAACACCGCTCGCGACGCCGCCGTGGCCACGGCCGCCGCCGACGCCACCGCCAAGGCCAACGCCGCCGAGGCCGCAGCCGCCTCCGCGCTCGCCGATCACGCGGCGAACGGCTTCGACGTCCACGGCATCGCGGACACCAGCGTGCTGGAGACGCAGAGCGGGGCGCAGACCAAGGCCGATGCCGCGCAGGCCGCAGCTCAGGCCGCCGCCGCCGCTGCCCTGGCAGGGCACGCCGCCGACACCACCGCCGTCCACGGCATCGCCGACACCAGCCTCCTCGCTTCATCTGCGGAGATCGACGCGGTCGCCGCCGACCTGGCCGCGCACGCCGCCGACACCACGAACGTCCACGGCATCGCCGACACCGCGCTCCTGGAGACCCAGGCCGGAGCCCAGGCCAAGGCCGACCAGGCGCGGGACGAGGCCATCGCCGCCAGCGGCGAAGGCGGCGGCCAGGCGCTGCTCGACCACATCGCCGACACGACCTCCGTCCACGGCATCGCCAACACCGCGAACCTGGAGACGGTCAGCGGAGCCCAGGCCAAGGCCGACGCGGCGGAGGACTCCGCGACCGCCGCCGCCCAGGCCGCGCTCGACCTCCACGCCGCCGACACCACGAACGTCCACGGCATCGCGGACACGGCGGCGCTCGAGACCGTGACCGGCGCGCAGGCGAAGGTCGACACCCACTCCGCGGACACGACCGCAGTCCACGGCATCGCGAACACGGCGAACCTGGAGACCGTCACCGGGGCACAGGCGAAGGCCGACCAGGCGGCGGCCGACGCCGTGGACGCGCACGCGCTGGAGACCCAGGACGTCCACGGGATCAGCGACACCAGCGAGCTGGAGACCGCGAGCGGGGCACAGGACAAGGCCGATGCGGCCGTCGCCGCTCACAGCGCGGACACCACGGCGGTCCACGGCATCGCCAACACGGCGCTGCTGGAGACCGTCAGCGGAGCCCAGGCGAAGGCGGACGCGGCGGAGTCGGACGCGATCGCTGCTGCTGCCACGGCGCTCGCGGCGCATGCGGCCGACACCACGGCGATCCACGGGATTACGGACACGGCCGCGCTGGAGACCCAGGCCGGAGCTCAGGCCAAGGCCGACGCGGCTCGTGACGAGGCCATCGCGGAGATGGGCGACGGCGGTCCGGCGCTGGCGGCGCACATCGCCGACACGCTCGACGTCCACGGCATCAGCGACACGTCCAACTTGGAGACGCAGTCCGGCGCGGCGGACAAGGTCAGCTTGCACAGTGCCGACACGACCGCCGTGCACGGCATCGCGAACACGGCGCTGCTGGAGACCATCAGCGGAGCCCAGGCCAAGGCCGACGCCGCGCGGGACGCGGCCATCGCCGAAGCCGCTATCGCCCCCACCCGCAAGACCCCAGCGTGGCGGCGGCCCTCCACCAGCTTCCAGTTCCAGACCGGGCACGGCTGGACGGCCAGCGGCGCCGCCTCCTCCAACCTCAACAACACGACAGCCCCGGTGCGGGGGAAGCAGTACGCGTCCATCACGACGGACACCGCCGCAGGCAGCGCGAACCTGCGCCGGTACGGCATGGCGCCGATCGACCTGACCGGCAAGGCCGTGCGCATCATCTGCCGGATCAGCGACGTGTCCAAGGTCGCGAACATCAACTTCTTCGCCGGGGTCAGCAGCCTGGCCACCTACTTCAGGTGGCGACTGTGGCAGGTCGCGGGCACCTCGCAGCTCGGCTCCTCCAACGAATGGATCACCCTCACGTTCGGGTGGGCCGACGTGAACGCAGCCGCCGGAAGCTACTCCCTGACCGCCCAGGGCCTCCCGTCCACCACCACCGGCTTCACCGATCTCCAGGTGCAGGCCATCGCCACCAGCGGCCAGTCCTTCACCCTCGACGTCCAGGCCGTGGAGTTCATCGAAGCGGCCAACGCGACCTTCCCCAGCGGGGTGGTGAGCGTGGTGTTCGACGACGGAGCCGCCTCCATCTGGGACCTGGCCCGCCCGGCCATGGACGACTACGGCTTCCCCGGCACCAACTACGTCATCGTCCAGTCCCTCGGCACCTCCGGCGTGATGACCGCCGCCCAGAACCTGACCCTCCAGAACCTCAGCGGCTGGGAGGTGGGACTGCACTCCTTCTCCACCGCCATGCACGACGCCCGCTACACCACCTACACCGCAGCCCAGGTCGACGCGGACATCCGCGCGGGCCGATCCTGGCTCGTACGCAACGGGTTCGCCGGGGAGTCCGTGGCCTATCCGGGCGGCGAGTACCAGAAGACGACCGACGGCGTAGGCATCGACGCCATCGCCTCGCGCTACTTCTCCACCGGCCGCACCATCCTCCACCAGACCGGCTTCCCCACGGAGTCCTACCCGGCGGGGATGCCCATGCGGATGCGCGCGGTGTCGTCCATCAGCTCCCTCCAGTCGGGGGCCAACAACCCGGCCAACCTCGTGGCGAGCGGCGGCCTGCTGGACCGGTGCCAGCTCGCGGGAGGCTGGCTGGTCCTCGTCTTCCACAAGATCACTGCGGGCGCGGCCACCGTCAGCACCGAGTGCTCCGAGACCGACTTCCGGCTGATCATGGCGGGCATCAACGCCCGGGGCATCCCCGTCGTGCCGGTATCCGACGTCATGCACCTGTACTCCTGAGAAGGGTGAACTCGTGACTTTGCAGGACATTGACCTCAAGTACGTGCAGGGCGTTCTGACGACCAACAAGAACGTCCGCGTCAACGGGAACCTGACCGTCACAGGCGATGTCGCCGGGTACGCCACGGACGCCGAAGTGGCCACCGTGCAGGGCAACCTGGACACCCACGCCGCCGACACCACCGCCGTGCACGGCATCACCGACACGGCCGCCCTGGAGACGCAGTCGGGGGCGACCACCAAGGCCAACGCGGGGCGGGACGCGGCCATCGCCGACGCCGCCGCCAAGTACCTCAACCGGCTCACCGGCGGCACCGTCACCGGCGACGTCACCGTGACCGGAGATCTCACCGTCACCGACGTCCTCAACGCCAAGGGCGTCACGGACTGGCTCAACGCGAAGACGTACGGCGCGGTCGGCGACGGCACGGCGGACGACACGGCGGAGATCCAGGCCGCGCTCAACGCGTGCCCGTCCGGCGGAGTGGTCTACCTGCCCAACGGCGACTACCGCACCTCCGCGCCGCTCGTCGTCCCGCCGGGCGTCACGCTGATGATGCCGCACTCCAACCTCATGCTCGTGACCGGCCTCACCGACCCGCCCTGCCGCATCCGGCCGCTGGCCGCCTTCACGGGCGCGGCCGTCATCCGGCTCCTGGACGCGGCGACCGGCGGCTACCCGGCCATCTCCGCAGAGCAGCGCCTGATCAACGTCATGATCGACGGCGACCCGTACACCGCCACGAACCTGGACGGGATCGAGGCGAAGGGGAACATCCAGAACGTCGTGATGCACGGCGTGACCATCCGGCGCATGTCCGGCAACGGGATCTACACCGGCGACAACGCCGGAGTGTTCCCCTACTCGTGGCGCATGTACCGCGTCATGATCGACAACTGCCACGCGCACGGCTACGTGTTCAACGTGATGACCGACCTGACGATGGTCGACTGCCAGGCGATCGGGAACTGGGCCAACGGGTTCCAGCTCACGAACCTGGCGAACTCCCAGATGATCGGCTGCCGGGCGGAGTGGAACGGCAACTACGGCTACCACTTCACCGGCGACTGGGGCACCGGCGCCGGGGCTGGCGCGCTGGTGGCCACCGGCTGCTCCACGGACCGCAACGGCTGGGACGGCATCCGCATCGCGACCGACGGCACCCCGCCGCTGGTGTTCTCCGGGCTGATGCTCCGGCGGGACGGCCGCAACGGCGGCGCGGGCGGCGGCGGGTACGCCGGGCTGGCCTGCTACGGAGCGTCCACGCCTGTCGCCGTGTCCGGGCTGAGCGTGTTCCCCGGCGTCGACGACAACGGCACCGGCACCTCATCCCCGCAGATCGGGGTCAACCTCCAGGACACCACGGTCGCCTTCTCCCTGGACGACGCCTACGTCCAGGCCGCGACCACTCCGATCCTCGACGACGGCACCAACACCCGCGTCCAGCTCGGGCCGAGCATCATCACCGCCACGGGCACCACCGCCGCCCCGGCCATCAGCTCCACCACCGCGTGGGGCTGGAGCGGGACCGCGACCGCGAAGCAGCCCGCCACCACCACCAACACCCTCGCGACGCAGGTCACCGGCGAGTCGTTCGACCGGTTCCGGCTGCTGGCCTCCGGCGCGATGGAGTGGGGGCCGGGCAGCGCCGCCCGCGACGTCTTCCTGGCCCGCGAGGCAGCCAACGCCCTGTCCATCACGGACGGCCTGCTCCGGGTCTACCGCTCGACCGCCGGGGGGAACGCCTTCGGCGCGCGGGTCGCCGGTGACACGGCCAGCCGGTGGTACGTCAACGCGGACGGCGCGATGTGGTGGGGCCCGGGCGGCGCGGCCGCCGCCGACACGAGCCTGATCCGCGCCGACGTCGGAGTCCTCAAGGCCAACGGCGCGATCAACCAGGAGGCGGCCACCTCCGCCCACCACGTCCGCGACGTGCGGGCCGTGGGCGACACGCAGCCGCGCTTCTACCAGCTCGCCACCGGCCAGATGTACTGGGGGCCGGGCAACGCCGCCCTGGACACGTGGCTCTACCGGGACTCGGCGGGCTCGCTGACCACCGACGGCGACTGGACCGTCAACGGGACCACGTGGGGCGACGCCGCCTACTTCAACGGGCAGGTCTCGGCGCTCTACGGCACCAACAACCGCGAGACCGCGATGCAGCCCGCCGACCGGTGGGAGACGTGCTCCCGGCTGCGGGTGGGCACGTCCTCCAGCTACACGTCGGGCCTGCTCGTGCTCGTGCCGATCTGGCTGCCGTTCGGCAAGACGATCACGCACATCAGCTTCGCGTCGGGCGGCACGGCCGGTGCGTCGCTGACGAACCAGTGGTTCATGCTGCTGACCAACAACCGGACCGCCGTGGCGCGGACCGCCGACGCGACGACCGCCGCCTGGGCCGCGAACACGGTGAAGACGCTGGCCGTCGCGCAGACCACGGCCGGGTCGGCGACCACGTACACCACCACGTACGAGGGCCTGCACTACGTGGCGGTCCTGGTCGCTGGGACCACGATGCCGTCGCTGGTGGGCGAGGGATCGGCGAACGCGATCCAGTCGGTGGCGCCTGCGTTCGGCGGGGCGAACACGGGCCTCACCACGCCGCCGACCGTGACCGGCGGGGCGTTCACCGCCAGCACCCCCAACGGGGTCGGCTATCTGTACTACGCCTACGTGACCACCAGCAACTGACCCGGCTGACTACGCTGTGAGTTCGCGCGGATGAGTGGGAGGTACCGACCGTGCCCGTGATCAACCCGACCGTCCCCGGCCCGATCCAGCCGGGCGGCGACAGTCCGTGCGCGTGGCCGCTGGACACGGCGTGCGCCCCGAACTTCCCGGACGACCCGTCCGACTGGACGCCGCAGCATGTGACGGCGGTGGAGATCGCGACGGACATGCTGTGGCGGCGGACGGCCGGGCGGTACGGGCTGTGCCCGGAGCTGATCAGGCCGTGCCGCCGGTCGTGCACCCCGGACCACCACGGCACCGGCTTCCTCTTCGATCCGCGCGGATCGTCCGCGCCGGATCAGTACGGCCGCTGGGTCGAGCACGGCTGCTCCTGCCGGACCGAGTCCTGCTCGTGTCAGCCGTCGTGCGTCATCCGGCTGCCGGGCCCGGTGAACGCCGTGGCGGAGGTCAGGGTCGACGGCCAGGTGATCCCCGCAGATCAGTACACGCTGGCGCGGCGCACCGGCTACGCCGACCTGATCCGCGCGGGCGGACTGGAGGGCCCGTGCTGGCCGACGTGCCAGGACCTGGAGAAGCCGATCACCGCAGCCGGTACGTTCAGCGTGCTGTACCTGCGAGGGAAGCCGGTCCCCGTGGCCGGCATGAGGGCGCTCGGATCGCTCGCCTCGGAGATCTACAAGCAGTGCACCGGCGCGTCCGGCTGCCGCCTCCCCGACCGCGTGAAGACGGTCACCAGGGAGGGCGTCACCTACGACATCTTCGACCCCGGCGAGTGGCTGGAGAACGGGCTTACCGGCCTGCGGGACGTGGACACCTGGCTCCGCACCGTGAACCCCAATGCCCTGATCCAGCCGTCCGCGGTGTTCAGCCTGGACCTGGACCCCGCCCCGTGGGCGCAGCACGGAAGGGAGTCCTACTGATGGCCGCCCCCGCTCCTCCGGCCCCGGAAGCGGCCGACCCGCAACTGGGGCCGCTGCTCCAGTCGTTCGTGGCGTGCGTCGCGGCGGAGCTGGCCGCCGCCGGGCGGCCGCCGTGTGCGGCGTGCCTGGTGTGGGGGAACAGCTACCCCCCGGCGGACTTCTGCGACTGCGACTGCGCGAACGGCCACGGCCAGGCGTGGGTGCGGCTGGTGCGGCTGGACCCGGCGGCGACCGGCAACCGGATCGCGATGAAGAAGTGCCAGCCGGTGCGGGTGCGGGCGTGGGTGGAGGCGGGAGTTTACCGCTGCGTGCCGACAGTCGGCCCGGACGGGAGCTCCGCCCCGACGTGCGAGCAGCGGTCGGCCGCCGCCTGGGGGTTCCTGGCGGACGCCCGCGCGCTGCGTACGGCATTCGCCTGCTGCGAGGCACTGGGCGACCGGCCCAAGGAGCTCATGTCCGAGGACCCGATCGGCAGCCTGGGCGGATGCGCCGGTGTCGCGCTCCAGTTCACCGTCGACCTGTAGCTACCCTGAGATTGCTTTGCTGCTAGGCCCGTCTTCCTTGGCCCCGATGGCCGGGAGGGCGGGCCGACCTTTATCCCCACGGTGAGACACAGGGTGTACGCACGCCGTCACTATGCGCTAATGTTGCGCCACGCCAGGACGTCGCGTCCCGGCATGACCGAGGGAGACCAAGCATGTCCGTGAGCACTCAGCTCAAGCAGACCGCCCGCGACCTGATCAGCGATCAGGACTTCGACCTGGTGACGAAGGTCGTTCTGCGCGCCAACCGAGAGAGCGGCATGGAGCGCGAGCTGGCCGAGTCCATCGTGGACGAGGCCCTGAAGTTCGAGGCCGCCTGCGCCGCGAACACCGGCGAGAAGTCGCTGAGCCCGTCGCGGCTGGTGGACGAGGGCTGGCACGCCATCATCCTGGCGACCCGCGTCAAGCAGCGCCTCGCGGCGAAGATCGGCAAGTTCAACCACCACGTCCCCGAGTTCCCCTCCGCCGACGGCGGCACCCTGGAGCGCCGCGACGACGCCGCCGTCCGCTCCATGGAGGCCATCCGCGCGGCTGGCTACCAGCCGAACGAGCTGCTGTGGACGCGGGTGATGGACGAGAACGCCGCCGTGACCGCCGACTGCATGCACACCGAGTGCCACGACGGCGGCTCCGCGTGCTCGGCGCCTCCTTCCGTGACTGGCTGAAGGTCCGTCAAGCACCGGCTAGGTTGGAGAGTTCGGGCGAAGGAGGCGGGATGCGAAGCCAGTGGATTGATCCCCGTTACGCGGAGGTCGTGGAGGTCATGGGCGATCTGCGGAGATCGGGCCGGAGGGGCGCTTGCAGTGCGTGCCCCGGCGGGCTCGGGTACACGGTGATGGTGGTCGGCAAGGACCGGAAGCCGGTCAAGACCCCGTGCCTGGTGTGCAACGCCGCCAGCTCCTGACCCGAGTTCCCCCTGCGAGGCCGTCCGCCATGAGCGGGCGGCCTCGCTCTGTACCCCTGAGGCGAGACGCGGTGAGACACAGGATTTGCGTTCTCTCGGTCACGATGCTAATCTGGTGTCACACCAGGGGGCAGGAAGCCCCCAACCGAACTCCCCGGAGGACGAAATGAACGCCACCGCCCGCACCACCCGCGCCTCCCAGGGCGAGACGGTCGTCGGCTCCGGCTGGGAGCTCCTCTACGACAAGCCCCGCCAGGGCTGCCAGGTCGGCCGCCGCCAGGGCGTCTACGCCCTGATCTGCAAGGCGCACCTCACGGTCCACCGCCTGGCCCGCCTCGGCGACGAGGGCCAGGTCCGCAAGGCCGGTGGCTGGTGCCCCGACTGCCACTAACCCATCCGCGCAGATCAGCCCCCGCCCGGCCGGGGGCCACCGAAGGAGACCAGCAAAGAATGATCCCTTTCATCCCGAGGGCCCTGCCCGCCGTGCTGGGCCCCCCGCCCCCCGCCCCGGAAC
>NZ_JBFAYB010000107.1:0-27477 GCF_040681075.1 Streptomyces sp. NPDC051907
GGATGGCGCGGCGGGGGATGCCCTCCCCCACCCCCGCGTCACGGCGGGGCGGGGCCCGGCGCACACCGCTCCGGGCCCCGCCGGCCACCCTGCCTCGGGGCGCCCATAGCCGTCTCGGCCGCTCCTGAAGGCAGCGGCGCCGGTCCTCGGCCAGCGCGTCCTGAACCGTCGTCAGGCTCCTCCATAGTCGTCACGGGTGAAGCGCGCGCCGGGCCCCAGCGCCAGGGCGAGGGCGGCGATGTTGGCGCGGAATGTGTGCTGGACCACAAAAATCGTTTGCGGAAGCGGGTCCCGAAAGGCGAACCTTGCACGGTTTCGTCATTTCTACGAGCTCTTCGAAACGCTGGGACGCCATGCAGATTCGCGATCTTCCGTACCCGGACCCCGGCGTGCCCGATGCCAGGTCAGGGCCGCGCCTGCTGCTCTGGCTCGGGAGGATGCAGCTGGGCGGCCAGCTGAAGTCGCTGGCCTGGGGACTTCTGCACTTCTGCGGGGTCGCCGGGCTGCCGCTGGGCGTCGGCATGGCGGTGCAGGCGGTCGTGGACCGCTCGGGCGGCGACCTGCTGCTCGCGGGGGCGGTGATCGCCGTGCTCGGGGTGGCGACCGCCCTGGGCGACACGATGCTGCACCGTACGGCGGTCACCAACTGGATCACCGCCGCCGCTCGGGTCCAGCAGCTGCTGGCGCGCAAGGCGTCCGAGCTGGGCTCGGCGCTGACCCGCCGGGTCGCGGCCGGCGAGGTGGTCGCGGTCTCCACGGGCGACGTGGAGAAGATCGGCTGGTTCGTGGAGGCGGTCTCCCGCTTCGTCGCCGCGGCGATCACCGTGGTGGTGATCTGCGTCGGCCTGGCTCTGTACGTTCCCGCGCTCGGCGTGGTGGTCGCCGTCGGCGTCCCAGTGCTGGCGCTGGCCGTGCTGCCGCTGCTGCCCCGGGCCACCCGCCGCGCCGACGTCCAGCGCGAGAAGGCCGGCAGGGCCACCGAGCTGGCGTCGGACACCGTCGCCGGCCTGCGGGTGCTGCGCGGAATCGGCGGCGAGGAGCTGTTCCTGGGCCGCTACCGCGACGCCTCCCAGGAGGTGCGCAGGGCGGCCGTCCGCAGCGCCCGCATGTGGTCGCTGATCTCGGCGGTCCAGGTGCTGCTGCCGGGTCTGCTGCTGATCGCGGTGGTCTGGCACGGCGCGGGACTCGCCGGCGACGGCCGGATCGAGGTCGGCGAGCTGGTCACCGCCTTCAGCGCGGTGACGCTGCTGATGTACCCGCTGAGGCACTTCGAGGAGATCGCCATGGCGTACTCCTTCTCACGGCCCTCCGCGATGCGCGCGGCCCGGGTCCTGGCCCTGCGGCGCACGACGGCGCCGTCCGGCGCGCGCCACGGCACGGCGAGCGGCGATCTGTACGACCCCCTCACCAGAGTGCTCGCCCCCGAGGGCCGCTTCACCGCCGTGGTGTGCGGCGACCCGGACGCGGCGGGCGCGCTGGCGGAGCGCCTCGGCGGGCACCCGGCCGAGGCGCCCGAGGGCGCGGTGTCCGTGCTGCTGGGCGGGGTGCCGCTGGACGAGCTGGCGCTGGACGAGGCCCGGGCCGCCGTCCTCGTACAGGACAAGGATCCGGTGCTGCTCTCCGGCACGCTGCGGGAGCTGCTCGACGTGCCCGCGTCGGGGAAGACGACCGCCGAGGACGCCTTGGCGGCCGCCCAGTGCGGCGACGTGCTGGACGCGCTCGCTCAGGCGTCGCTCGGCCTCGACGGCGACGGCGACGGCGACCCGATGCGGACCCGGATCACCGAGCGGGGCCGGTCGCTCTCGGGCGGACAGCGCCAGCGGCTGGCGCTGGCGCGCTCGCTGGTCGCCGACCCCGAGGTGCTCGTCCTGGACGAGCCGACCTCGGCGGTGGACTCGCACACCGAGACGCGGATCGCCGCGGGGATCAAAGAGCTGCGGGCCGGCCGGACGACGGTCGTGTTCGCCTCGTCCCCGCTGCTGCTGGACCGGGCGGACCAGGTCGTGTTCGTGCGGGACGGCGCGGTGGCGGCGGTCGGCTCGCACCGGGAGCTGCTGCACGGCGACGCCGGCTACCGCGCGGTCGTCACGCGCGAGACCGAGGAGGAGCGGCTCGGCGCCGTCGACGCCATGGACGAGTTCCGCGCACTGGACGAACTGGAAGAGATCGAGGAGTCGGCATGATCGGCGTGGCGCCCCCGGCGTACGACCCGGCGGCCCCTGAGACGGCCGCGACCCTGCCCGTCGGCACGCCGGCGACGGTGCGGGCGTACGTCCGCGAACTGCTGCGACGGCACCGCAGGGCCTTCGCGCTGCTGGTGTCGGCCAACGCGGTGGCGGTGATCGCCTCTATGGTCGGCCCCTATCTGCTGGGCGGGCTCGTCGAGGACCTGGCGGACGGCGCGCGGGACCTCCATCTGGAGCGCACCGTCGCGCTGTTCGCGGGGGCGCTGATCGTCCAGACCGTGTTCGTGCGGCTGATGCGGCTGCGCGGCGCGATGCTCGGCGAGGAGATGCTGGCCGATCTGCGCGAGGACTTCCTCGTACGGTCGGTGGGGCTGCCGCCGGGCGTGCTGGAGCGGGCGGGCACGGGCGATCTGCTGTCGCGTATCACCACCGACATCGACCGGCTGGCGAACGCGATGCGCGAGGCGGTGCCGCAGCTGGCGATCGGCGTGGTGTGGGCGGGTCTGCTGATCGGCGCGCTCACGGTGACCGCGCCGCCGCTGGCGCTGGCCGTGCTGGTCGCGGTTCCGGTGCTGGTGATCGGCTGCCGCTGGTACTTCAAGCGGGCGCCATCGGCCTACCGCTCCGAGGCGGCGGGCTACGCGGCGGTCGCCGCGATGCTGGCGGAGACCGTGGACGCCGGCCGGACCGTGGAGGCGCACCGTCTCGGCGGCCGGCGGGTGGCGCTGTCCGAGCAGCGGATCAGGGGCTGGACCGCGTGGGAGCGGTACACGCTCTACCTGCGGTCGGTGCTCTTCCCCGTCATCAACGCGACGCATGTGACGATCCTCTGCTCGGTGCTGCTGATCGGCGGCGCCTTCGTCCTGCGGGGCTGGATCAGCGTCGGGCAGCTGACGACGGGGGCGCTGCTCGCGCAGATGCTGGTCGACCCGGTCAATCTGATCCTGCGCTGGTACGACGAGCTCCAGGTGGCGCAGGTGTCGATCGCGCGGCTGGTGGGCGTGCGGGACATCGAGCCGGACGCGGGCGACGCGCGCCTCGCGCCCGAGGGACGCGAGGTGCGGGCGGAGGAGGTGCGGTTCGGCTACCGCGAAGGCGTGGACGTGCTGCACCGGGTGTCGCTGGACGTCGCGCCGGGCACCCGGCTGGCGCTGGTCGGCCCTTCGGGGGCGGGGAAGTCGACGCTGGGTCGGCTGCTGGCCGGCGTCTACGCCCCGCGGGCGGGGCGGATCACGCTCGGCGACGCCGAGCTGTCCCGGATGCCCGCGGAGCGGGTGCGCGAGCATGTGGCGCTGGTCAACCAGGAGCACCACGTCTTCGTGGGGTCGCTCCGCGACAACCTGCTGCTGGCGCGCACGGGCGCGGCGGACGCGGAGCTGTGGGCGGCGCTCGGCGCGGTCGACGCGGACACGTGGTCGCGGGGGCTCGACGAGGGGCTGGACACCGAGGTCGGCTCGGGCGGTCTGGCCCTGACCCCGGCCCAGGCCCAGCAGATCGCTCTGGCCCGGCTGGTCCTGGCGGACCCGCACACCCTGGTCCTGGACGAGGCGACCTCGCTGCTGGACCCGCGGGCGGCCCGCCATCTGGAGCGGTCGCTGGCCCGCGTCCTGGACGGCCGCACGGTGGTGGCCATCGCGCACCGCCTGCACACGGCCCATGACGCGGACGTGATCGCGGTGGTGGAGGAGGGCCGCATCACGGAGCTGGGCAGCCACGACGAGCTGGTGGCGGCGCAGGGAGCGTACGCGGCGCTATGGCGGTCGTGGCACGGGTGAAGCCGTGGCACGGGCGGACGGGCAGGGGCACGGGCGAACGGCGCGTACCCCTGCCCGTACCGCTGCTCAGCGGCTCAGCGGCTCAGCGGCTCAGCGGCTCAGATGAAGTTGAGCGCCGCCGCGCCGCCCACCCCGCCCAGCAGCATGAACACCGGCATCAGCACCTTGAGCTCCACCCAGCTGCCCGCCCTGAAGCGCATCCCCTTCGGCGGGCCCAGGGCGTACCACCTCTTGTTGCCGATCGGGATCGGCCACAGGATCGGGCAGCCGGAGACCGTCAGCGCGTCGCCGATGTCGTGGACCAGCGCGCCCAGCACGATGGGCAGGCCCAGCCACAGGTACTCCTGGCCGGGCGCGGTGAACAGCCAGTCCGCCCCGTTGCCCGGCTTGTCCAGCACCCCCGCCAGGATCCACGCACTCGTCGCGCCCAGCAGCCACACCAGTACGTCGCTGGAGACCCGCGCCGCCCGCCACAGCAGGCCCTCCACCGCCAGCACCAGGTGGACGAAGAGGATCGCGAGGACCGCCCACCGCCCGCCGGTGATCGCCAGCGCGGACGCGCCCGCGCCGATCAGCACCGCCCACAGCCAGGTGTGGGTCAGTGTGCGGTGGCCGCCGGTCCGGCGTTTGTCGCCCTGTTTCTTGGTCGCTTTGTAGACCGCGTACGAGAGCTTGTCGACGATCTCGCACAGTCCGCGGGAGACCGGCCCGAAGGCCCGCGAGATCGTCGCCGCCTTGTGGTCCAGGTCCGGCGCGAGCGCCGCGCCCGCGCAGATCAGCGCTCCGACGACGAGGACCGGCCACGGCATGGGATGGCCCGCGGCCGCCGTCGCCGCTCCCACCCCCAGCCAGGCTGCCGCCCCGGAAAGGGAGTGCGCCGGTCCCATCATGCTCGTTCCCGCCCCATCTGCTGTTGTCCTCGAGCCCAGTTGACGGGACAGCGTATCGCTCGTGATCTTCATACCTTCCGCCGGTTCCCTCATCCGGCGGGAAGCCAGGCAAGATGGGGGGCGTGACCCTTATCGATCAGCTGCCGCCGAACGCCGACCCCGATGCCCTCTTCGAAGCCTTCTCCACATGGGCCGAGGATCGGGGTATCACGCTCTACCCGGCTCAGGAGGAGGCGCTGATCGAGGTGGTCTCGGGGGCCAACGTGATCCTCTCCACCCCCACCGGATCGGGAAAGAGCCTGGTCGCGGCCGGTGCGCACTTCGCGGCGCTGGCCCGTGACGAGGTCACCTTCTACACCGCGCCGATCAAGGCGCTGGTCTCGGAGAAGTTCTTCGACCTGTGCAAGCTCTTCGGCACCGAGAACGTCGGCATGCTCACCGGCGACGCCTCCGTGAACGCGGACGCCCCCGTGATCTGCTGCACCGCCGAGGTGCTTGCCTCCATCGCGCTGCGCGACGGCAAGCACGCCGACATCGGCCAGGTCGTGATGGACGAGTTCCACTTCTACGCCGAGGGCGACCGCGGCTGGGCCTGGCAGATCCCCATCCTGGAGCTTCCCCAGGCGCAGTTCGTGCTGATGTCGGCGACGCTCGGCGACGTCTCGATGTTCGAGAAGGACCTGACCCGCCGCACCGGGCGCGAGACGGCCGTGGTGCGCTCCGCCACCCGTCCGGTGCCGCTGTCGTACGAGTACCGGCTGACGCCGATCACCGAGACGCTGACCGAGCTGCTGGAGACCAAGCAGGCGCCGGTCTACATCGTGCACTTCACCCAGGCCCAGGCGGTCGAGCGGGCGCAGTCGCTGATGAGCATCAACATGTGCACGCGCGAGGAGAAGGACCAGATCGCCGAGCTGATCGGCAACTTCCGCTTCACCACGAAGTTCGGCAGCAACCTCTCGCGCTATGTGCGGCACGGGATCGGCGTGCACCACGCGGGCATGCTGCCCAAGTACCGCCGGCTGGTCGAGAAGCTCGCCCAGGCAGGCCTGCTGAAGGTCATCTGCGGCACGGACACGCTCGGCGTCGGCGTCAACGTGCCCATCCGCACGGTGCTGTTCACCGCGCTCACCAAGTACGACGGCAGCCGTGTGCGCACGCTGCGCTCCCGCGAGTTCCACCAGATCGCCGGGCGCGCCGGGCGGGCGGGCTTCGACACCGCCGGCTTCGTCGTCGCGCAGGCGCCCGAGCACGTCATCGAGAACGAGAAGGCGCTCGCCAAGGCGGGCGACGACCCGAAGAAGAAGCGGAAGGTGGTCCGCAAGAAGGCCCCCGAGGGGTTCGTCGCCTGGTCCCAGAACTCCTTCGAGAAGCTGATCGCCTCCGACCCCGAGCCGCTGACCTCGCGTTTCAAGGTCACCCACGCCATGCTGCTGTCGGTGATCGCCCGTCCGGGCAACGCGTTCGAGGCGATGCGCACACTGCTGGAGGACAACCACGAGCCGCGCAGGCAGCAGCTGCGGCACATCCGGCGGGCCATCGCGATCTACCGCTCGCTCCTCGACGGCGGGATCGTCGAGCGGCTCGACGTCCCCGACGCGCAGGGCCGCATCGTCCGGCTCACCGTCGACTTCCAGCAGGACTTCGCGCTGAACCAGGCGCTGTCCACGTTCGCGCTGGCGGCGTTCGACCTTCTGGACCCCGAATCGCCGTCGTACGCCCTGGACATGGTCTCCGTCGTCGAGTCGACGCTGGACGACCCGCGCCAGATCCTCGCGGCCCAGCAGAACAAGGCCCGCGGCGAGGCGGTCGGCGCGATGAAGGCGGACGGCGTCGAGTACGAGGAGCGGATGGAGCGGCTCCAGGACATCTCGTACCCCAAGCCGCTCGAAGAGCTGCTGTGGCACGCGTACAACGTCTACAAGAAGTCGCATCCGTGGGTCGGCGACCACCCGGTCTCGCTGAAGTCGGTGATCCGCGACATGTACGAACGGGCGCTGACCTTCACGGAGTTCACGTCCTTCTACGAGCTGGCCCGCACCGAGGGCATCGTGCTGCGCTATCTCGCCGGCGCGTACAAGGCGCTCGACCACACCATCCCCGACGACCAGAAGACCGAGGACCTCGAGGACCTGATCGCCTGGCTGGGCGAGATGGTCCGCCAGGTCGACTCCAGTCTGCTGGACGAGTGGGAGCAGCTGGCCAACCCCGAGGTGGAGACCGCGGAGCAGGCCCAGGAGAAGGCCGACCAGGTCAAGCCGGTCACCGCGAACGCCCGCGCCTTCCGGGTGCTGGTCCGCAACGCCATGTTCCGCCGGGTCGAGCTGGCCGCGCTGGACCAGGTCGCCGAGCTGGGCGCGCTGGACGCCGAGTCCGGCTGGGACGAGGACGCCTGGGGCGAGGCGATGGACGCGTACTGGGACGAGTACGAGGACCTGGGCACCGGCCCCGACGCGCGCGGGCCCCGGCTGCTGATGATCGAGGAGGATCCGGCGCACGGCCTGTGGCGTGTGCGCCAGACCTTCGCCGACCCGAACGGCGACCATGACTGGGGCATCAGCGCGGAGGTCGATCTGGCGGCCTCCGACGAGGAGGGCCGGGCCGTGGTGCGCGTCACGTCCGTAGGCCAGCTGTGAGAGGACCGTCTTCATGACCAACCCCGCCGAGCGGCTCGTCGATCTGCTCGACCTGGAGCAGATCGAGGTCAACATCTTCCGGGGGCGCAGCCCCGAGGAGTCACTGCAGCGCGTCTTCGGCGGGCAGGTGGCGGGCCAGGCGCTGGTCGCCGCGGGCCGCACCACCGACGGCGAGCGGCCGGTGCACTCGCTGCACGCGTACTTCCTGCGTCCGGGCATCCCGGGGGTGCCGATCGTCTACCAGGTCGAGCGGGTGCGGGACGGCCGCTCGTTCACCACCCGCCGGGTCACGGCGGTCCAGCAGGGCAAGACGATCTTCAATCTGACGGCGTCCTTCCACCGGCCGGAGGAGGGCAGCATCGAGCACCAGCTGCCGCCGCGCCTGGAGCTGCCCGATCCGCTCTCGCTGCCCACGGTCACGGACGAGATCCGCGAGCATCTGGGCGAGCTGCCGGAGGCGCTGGAGCGGATGGCCCGCCGGCAGCCGTTCGACATCCGCTATGTCGACCGGCTGCGCTGGACCGAGGAGGAGATCAAGGAGGCGGACCCGCGCAGCGCGGTGTGGATGCGCGCGGTGGGGCCGCTGGGCGACGATCCGCTGGTGCACACGTGCGCGCTGACGTACGCGAGCGATATGACGCTGCTGGACGCGGTCCGCATCCCGGTCGAGCCGCTGTGGGGCAGGCGGGGCTTCGACATGGCGTCGCTGGACCACGCCATGTGGTTCCATCGGCCGTTCCGGGCGGACGAGTGGTTCCTGTACGACCAGGAGTCGCCGATCGCGACGGGCGGCCGGGGACTGGCGCGGGGACGTATCTACGATCGCGGGGGCAATCTGCTCGTCTCGGTCGTGCAGGAAGGTCTCTTCCGTCCCTGGGGTTCACAATGAACGTCGACTGCCTGCTCTTGAGGAGATTTCCGTGACCCTGTCTGACATCCCGCTGCGCACGCTCACCGGCGAGCCCACGTCGCTGGCCGACTACCAGGGCAAGGCCGTGCTGCTGGTGAACGTCGCCTCCAAGTGCGGTCTGACCCCGCAGTACGCCGGTCTGGAGCGGCTGCAGAAGAGCTACGCGGAGCAGGGCTTCACCGTCCTCGGCGTGCCGTGCAACCAGTTCGCCGGCCAGGAGCCGGGCAGCGCGGAGGAGATCCAGTCCTTCTGCTCGGCGACGTACGGTGTGACGTTCCCGCTGCTGGAGAAGACGGACGTGAACGGCGCCGAGCGGCACCCGCTGTACGCAGAGCTGACGAAGGTCGCGGACGCCGAGGGCGAGGCCGGCGACGTCCAGTGGAACTTCGAGAAGTTCCTGATCGGCAAGGACGGCCAGGTCGTGGCCCGGATCCGGCCGCGCACGGAGCCGGAGGACCCGGCGCTGGTCAAGGCGATCGAGGAGCTGCTGGCCGCCTGAGGCGACGACGTGCTCGACCGCCCCGTGCGCCGTCGCACACGGGGCGGTCGAGCGTCGGCGGCCCGCGCTAGCGGATGGGCATGCCGGAGAGCGTCCTGGCGATCACCAGGCGCTGGATCTCGCTCGTGCCTTCGAAGATCGTGTAGATGGCCGCGTCCCGGTGCATCCGCTCCACCGGGTACTCGCGGGTGTAGCCGTTGCCGCCCAGGATCTGGATGGCCTGGGCCGTGACCTTCTTCGCGGTCTCGGAGGCGTACAGCTTGGACATCGAGCCCTCGGCGGAGGTGAAGGGCTTGCCCGTGGTCGCCATCCAGGAGGCGCGCCACACCAGCAGCCGTGCCGCGTCGATCTGGGTGCGCATGTCGGCCAGCTGGAAGGCGACGCCCTGGTTGTCGATGATCGGGCGGCCGAACTGGCTGCGGGTCATGGCGTAGTCGAGGGCGACCTCGTACGCGGCGCGGGCGGTGCCCACCGCCATCGCGCCGACGGCCGGGCGGGAGGCCTCGAAGGTGGCCATGGCCGCGTTCTTCACCCTCTCCCAGCCTCCGGCCGGGGGGACCCCCACGCCGGACGCGGCGGCCCGCTCGCGGGCCCGGGCGATGCGCTCGTCCAGCTTCTCCTTGCCGCCGAGCAGACAGCTGCCGGGGACGCGCACGTCCTCCAGGACGACCTCGGCGGTGTGGGAGGCGCGGATGCCGTGCTTCTTGAACTTCTGGCCCTGGGACAGGCCGGGCGTGCTCGGCGGGACGATGAAGGAGGCGTGGCCCTTGGAGCCGATCTCCGGGTCGACGACGGCCACCACGACGTGGACGTTGGCGATGCCGCCGTTGGTCGCCCAGGTCTTGGTGCCGTTGAGCACCCATTCGTCCTTGGCCTCGTCGTAGACCGCCCGGGTGCGCATGGCCCCGACGTCCGAGCCGGCGTCCGGCTCGGAGGAGCAGAAGGCGGCGACCTTGACGTCGTCGACGTCTCCGTACATCTGCGGGATCCAGGTGCCGATCTGCTCCTCGGTGCCGTTGGCGAGGACGCCGACGGCCGCGAGTCCGGTGCCGACGATCGACAGGCCGATGCCCGCGTCGCCCCAGAACAGCTCCTCCATGGCCATCGGGATGCCGAGCCCGGTGGGGTCGAAGAACTGCTGGGCGTAGAAGTCGAGGGAGTAGATGCCGACCTTCGCCGCCTCCTGGATGACCGGCCAGGGAGTCTCCTCACGCTCGTCCCACTCCGCGGCGGCCGGTCGCATCACGTCCTTGGCGAAGCCGTTCAGCCAATCACGGACCTGCTTCTGGTCGTCGTTGAGTTCGAGCGTGAACTCGGCCATATTGCCCTCCAGAGCTGCGGCGATCACCACCGTGTTACTTGCGGTAACGTCAGTCTGTTACCGGCTAGTAGCACCTGTCAACCGAAGACCGCCCGATCGCCTGTACGGGCGTGTTGAGTGTTACGTTGCGCAGGCGTCAAGCAATCGCAAGGGCGGGGAGAAACATCTATGGAGACGACACAGCAGGCAGCGGCACAGCAGCGATCGGCGGCCGACCAGCGGCGCCGCGAGCTGCTCGAGGCCGCGGACCGGGTCGTGCTGCGGGACGGGCCGCACGCCTCCATGAACGCCATCGCCGCCGAGGCGGGCATCACCAAGCCCATCCTCTACCGGCACTTCGGCGACAAGGGCGGCCTGTACCGGGCGCTCGCCAAGCGCCACACCGACGCGCTGCTGGACGCGCTGCGCGCGGCGGTGGACGCCCCGGCCGAGCGCCGGGAGCGCGTGGAGGCCACCCTCGACACCTACCTCGCCGCCATCGAGGCACGGCCGCAGGTCTACCGCTTTCTGATGCACCCCTCCGAGGACGCCCAGCCCACGGAGCAGGGCTTCGACGTCGGCCGCCACTCCGCGCCGCTGCTGCGCCGGCTCGGCGAGGAGCTGGCGAAGGTGATCTACGACCGGGTCGACCTGGGCCCCGAGAGCGAGCAGTTGGCGCGGGTGTGGGGACACGGCATCGTCGGCATGATGCACGCGGCGGGAGACTGGTGGCTGGGCGAACGCCCTTGCTCGCGCGCGGAGCTGGTACGGAGTCTGGCGGACCTGCTCTGGGGCCGGCTCGCCGCGGCGGCGGACAAGGCCGGCGGCCAGGGCTTCTAGCCAGAGAAGCGGCGGGCGGCGCCCGGCTACGCGAAGACGTGCGGCGGGGGCAGCTCCGCCGGCGCCCACGACGCCCGGCGCGCCTGCCGCAGGACCCTCGCCCTGCGCCAGCCCCTCAGCCGGTCGGCGTACACCGCCCCTTGAACGTGGTCGCACTCGTGCTGCAGACACCGCGCGAAGAACCCGGCGCCCTCCACCCGTACCGGATCGCCGTCCACCGTCACGCCCTCGACCACCGCGCGGTCGAACCGCTCCGTGCCCGCCTCGAGCCCCGGCAGGGACAGACAGCCCTCCGGGCCGCGCACGACGACCCCGTCCGCCGCCACCAGGCGGGGGTTGACGATGTGTCCGAGATGGCGGACGTCGTCGTCGTCCGGGCAGTCGTACACGAACACCCGCTGCGCGACGCCGATCTGGTTCGCCGCGAGACCCACGCCCCCAGCCGCGTACATCGTCGCGAACATGTCCTCGACGAGCTGGGCGAGCTCGCCGGAGAAGTCGACGACGGTCTCGCAGGGGGCGTGCAGGACCGGATCTCCGAGCAGGCTCATGGTCCTGACGAGTCCGGAACTGCCGGGGATCGGCCGGTTTCGCATGGCGTCAAGCCTACGTTCCCCCATGGCCTCCACGTTTCCCGCCGGTGCCGCGGTGCTGGCGCCTGACCGGACCTCGATAGGCTGGGCCGGACCGATGCAAGGAGGATCAAGGACGATGTCAGGCAACTCGGAGCCCCTGACGCCGCGCGCCAAGCTCGCCGTGACGGCAGGCAAGGCCGCAGCGGCGGTGTCGCGCGCCGCCGGACGCGGCAGCGGATCGGTGATCGGCGGCCGGGTCGCGCTCAAGCTCGACCCCGATCTGCTGGGGCGGCTGGCGCAGCACCTGGACGTCGTCCTCGTGTCGGCGACCAACGGCAAGACCACGACCACCCGGCTGATCGCCGAGGCGCTCCGGGCCAGCGGCCCGGTCGTCTCCAACGCGCTCGGCGCCAACATGCCCGCGGGCATCACCTCGGCGCTGGCCGGCGGCTCGGACGCCAAGTTCGGCGTCATCGAGGTCGACGAGAAGTACCTCGCGGGCGTCGCCCGCGATGTGACGCCGAAGGCGATCGCGCTGCTCAACCTCTCCCGCGACCAGCTGGACCGCGCGGCCGAGACCCGGATGCTCGCCGAGAAGTGGCGCGAGGGCCTGGCGGGCACGAAGGCCACCGTGATCGCCAACGCCGACGACCCGCTCGTGGTGTGGGCCGCCTCCTCCTCCCCCAACGTGGTGTGGGTCGCCGCCGGCCAGGAGTGGAAGGACGACGCCTGGTCCTGCCCGTCCTGCGGCGGTGTGATGCAGCGCCCCGGCGACGACTGGTTCTGCGGCGAGTGCGGCTTCCGCCGGCCCGCGCCCAGCTGGGTGCTCAGCGGCGACCATGTGCTGGACCCGCACGGCAGCGCCTGGCCGATCCACCTCCAGCTGCCCGGCCGCGCCAACAAGGCGAACGCCGCCACCTCCGCCGCCGTCGCGGCCTGCTTCGGCGTGCCGCCGCAGGTCGCCCTGGAGCGCATGTACCAGGTGCAGGCCGTCGCCGGCCGCTATGACGTCGTCTCCTTCCAGGGCCGCGATCTGCGTCTGCTGCTCGCGAAGAACCCGGCCGGCTGGCTCGAGACGTTCTCCCTGATCGACCCGCCGCCGACCCCGGTGATCCTCTCGGTCAACGCCCGGGGCGCCGACGGCACGGACACCTCCTGGCTCTGGGACGTCGACTACACCCGGCTCGCCGGCCACCCGATCTTCGTGATCGGCGACCGCAGACTGGACCTCGCGGTCCGCCTCGAGGTCGCGGGCCTGGACTTCCGGGTGTGCGACACCGTCGACGAGGCGGTGCAGCTGGCCCCGCCCGGGCGGATCGAGCTGATCGCCAACTACACCGCCTTCCAGGACGTGCGCCGCCGCGTCGGCAACTGATCCGCGGACCCCGGAAAAGGACTTATGAGCATGAGCGACAACAGCCTGCGTCTGGTCTGGGTGTACCCGGACCTGCTGAGCACCTACGGCGACCAGGGCAACGCCCTCGTCGTCGAGCGCAGGGCCCGCCAGCGGGGACTGGACGTGATGCGTATCGACGTACGCAGCGACCAGCCGATCCCCACCTCCGGCGACATCTACCTGATCGGCGGCGGCGAGGACCGGCCGCAGCGGCTCGCGGCGGAGCGGCTGCGCCGCGACGGCGGGCTCAGCCGGGCGGCCTCGAACGGCGCGATCATCTTCTCGGTCTGCGCCGGGTACCAGATCCTGGGCCACGAGTTCATCAACGACCTCGGCGAGCGCGAGCCGGGCCTGGGCCTGATCGACGTGGTCTCCACCCGCGGCGAGGGCGCGCGCTGCGTGGGCGACGTGCTGGCGGACATCGACCCGCGGTTCGGCCTGCCCCAGCTCACCGGCTTCGAGAACCACCAGGGCGTCACCCACCTCGGGCCGACGGCCCGCCCCTTCGCCCGGACCGTGATCGGCCGGGGCAACGGCACGGGCGACGGCACGGAGGGCGCGTACAACGACACCGTCTTCGGCACGTACATGCACGGCCCGGTCATGGCCCGCAACCCGCAGATCGCGGACCTGCTGCTCAAGCTGGCCCTCGATGTGAACGCGCTGCCGCCGACCGACGACCGGTGGTTCGAGGCGCTGCGCGCCGAGCGCATCGCGGCGGCGACGCAGCCCGCCTGACAGCCCGCCGCGGACGGCTCCGAACGGCGCTGGATCCGGCCTGCGGACAGGCCGCGGCCCAGTCGTCGCAAGGGCGCCGTCCATCAGTCGGACGCCTGGTTCGGCCCCGTCACCCAGCGCCGGTAGGGTGGCGGGGATCCAACCGGACGACGTGGTCCGGGAGTCGGCCCACGTTTGCAAAGGTTATTCGGGCTATGCGCATTGGTGTGCTCACCTCCGGCGGCGACTGCCCCGGACTGAATGCCGTCATCCGTTCCGTCGTCCACCGCGCCGTGGTCGACCACGGCGACGAGGTGATCGGCTTCCACGACGGCTGGAAGGGCCTCCTGGAGGGCGACTACCGCAAGCTCGACCTCGACGCGGTGGGCGGCATCCTGGCCCGCGGCGGCACGATCCTCGGCTCCTCCCGGGTCCAGCCCGCGCATCTGCGCGACGGCGTGGAGCGCGCCAAGGGGCACGTCGCCGAGCTCGGCCTCGACGCGATCATCCCGATCGGCGGCGAGGGCACGCTGAAGGCCGCCCACCTCCTCTCCGAGGGCGGGCTGCCCATCGTCGGCGTGCCGAAGACCATCGACAACGACATCGCCTCCACCGATGTGACCTTCGGCTTCGACACGGCCGTCGGCGTCGCGACGGAGGCGCTGGACCGGCTGAAGACGACCGCCGAGTCGCACCAGCGGGTGCTGATCGTGGAGGTCATGGGCCGCCACACCGGCTGGATCGCGCTGCACTCCGGCATGGCGGCCGGCGCGCACGCCATCGTCGTGCCCGAGCGCCCCTTCGACATCGAGGAGCTGGCCCAGCGGGTCGGCGAGCGCTTCGAGGCGGGCAAGCGATTCGCGATCGTCGTGGTCGCCGAGGGCGCGAAGCCCCGTCCCGGCTCGATGGAGTGGGACGAGGGCGGCAAGGACGTCTACGGCCACGAGCGCTTCGCGGGCGTCGCCCGTCAGCTCTCCATCGAGCTGGAGCAGCGGCTCGGCAAGGAGGCCCGCCCGGTCATCCTCGGCCATGTCCAGCGCGGCGGCACCCCCACCGCGTACGACCGGGTCCTGGCGACCCGCTTCGGCTGGCACGCAGTGGAGGCCGCGCACCGCGGCGAGTTCGGCATGCTGACGGCGCTGCGCGGCACGGACATCGTCATGGTGCCGCTGGCGCAGGCCGTGGAGACCCTGAAGACCGTCCCGGCCGAGCGGTACGCCGAGGCGGAGTGCGTGCTCTGAGCCACACCCGTACGCACTAAACCCGTACATAGCTCAACGAACTGCCCCCGGTCGCAGCTGCGATCGGGGGCAGTTCTACTCTTGTGCCGACAAGCGGACAACCAGCACGAAACAGGAGCCGTCGGATGGATCACAGCGGGCACGGCATGACGATGGATCTGCCGCCGTTCACGCTGGGACGGGGTCTGGAACTGTCGCCGGACCCCTTCTTCCTGATCGGCTGTCTGCTGGCGCTCGGCCTGTACGGCTGGGGCGTGGCGCGGCTGCGCAGGCGCGGCGACCGCTGGCCGGTGAGCCGGACGGTGCTGTTCGTCGTCGGCGTGCTGAGCGTGGCGCTGGTGATGTGCACCAAGCTGAACGACTACGGCATGGTCATGTTCAGCGTGCACATGGTCCAGCACATGGTGATCAGCATGCTCTCGCCGATCGTGCTGCTGCTGGGCGCGCCGGTGACGCTGGCGCTGCGGGCCCTGCCGGTGTCCGCGCGCCGCGGCCGCAAGGGGCCGCGCGAGCTGCTCCTCGCGCTGCTGCACAGCCGGTACATGCGGATCGTCACGCACCCGGTCTTCACGATCCCGCTCTTCATCGCGAGCCTGTACGGGCTCTACTTCACCCCGCTCTTCGACTTCCTGATGGGGTCCAAGCCGGGCCATATCGCGATGATGGTGCACTTCCTCGCCGTGGGCCTGGTCTTCTTCTGGCCGATCATGGGCGTGGACCCGGGCCCGCACCGGCCCGGCTATGTGATGCGGATGCTGGAGCTCTTCGCGGGCATGCCGTTCCACGCCTTCTTCGGCATCGCGCTGATGATGGCGAGCGAGCCGATGATCAAGACGTATGCGAACCCGCCCGCCTCGCTCGGCATCGACGCGCTCACCGACCAGAACGCGGCAGGCGGCATCGCGTGGGCGTTCAGCGAGATCCCCTCGGTGCTCGTGCTGATCGCGCTGGTCTTCCAGTGGTACCGCTCCGAGCAGCGGCAGGCCAGGCGGCTGGACCGGGCCGCGGACCGCGACGGGGACAAGGAGCTCGAGGCGTACAACGCGTATCTCGCCTCGCTCCAGGCACGCGGACGGTAGCCGGGCGGTAGCGCGGAGCCCTCCTCACGCGCGACCATGAGTGCGACGGCCGCAGCCGTCGGAGGAGGGCGCGCATGTCCAGTTCCACGAAGGCGATGGGAGTGCTCACCGTCGGGACCCTGGTGGTCGTGACGGCCTATACGGCGGCACTCGGCAGCAATGGCTGGCTCTGGTTCGGCTGGGTGGTGCTCGGGCTGGTGACGATCGGGGTGATCGCTTCGCGGAACTGACCCGGGCGGACCCGGCCGCCGGTCAAGGGCAGCCGCGTCCCGGACGGCAGCCGGCTCAGAAGCGGAAGAGGGCGCCGGTCGCCACGTCCAGTTCGCATGAGTTCGCGTAGGTCTTCTGCCAGGAGGTCGGCCGACCGCGCCACTCGCCCTGCGCGCTGACCGTCACCGGCTCGTAGATCTTGGTGCAGGCGCGTGCCTCGCCGGGCAGCCGGTCGAGGTCGCCGCCCGCCATGTCCAGCGCCTGGCAGGCGGCCGCGGCGTCCGGGTGCGGGCCGTCGGGCGTGGGGGCGCAGGTCAGGCGGACGCCGCGGGTCCAGGCGTTGTCCTCGCCCGCGGCGGTCAGGAAGAGCCCTTCGGGGGGCGGGGCGGGCGCGTCCCCGACGGCGTAGGCGGGCGTGGCCGCGACGAGGGCGATCATGGCTGCGGCGGTGGCGGCTGAGCGGTGCATGGAGTTGCTCCTGTGTCACGGGCGGCCCGGCGCGCCGCCGAGTCGCGAGGAGCCCAGAGCACCTCCCGGTATCGCGTGCGGCAAGCGGCCGCGCCGCCGGGTGAGGCGCACGGGGGCGCCGGAGCACCCGGATGGACCAGCCTTCGGCGACGTGCGGTGGGCGCACGGCCACGGGGCGCGTTCGCGCGGTTGGCGGGCGAGGCCGGGCGGGGCGAGTATGGACGGCGCAAGCCCCACCACTCGACGACCACGCGCCCCGGACTCGTCCGGAGCGCTGATTGCGACGCTGATGGCCATGGACAAGGACACGACCTCCGCCGAGTCGGGGCGCACGATGAGCCGCGACGTCTTCGGCGCTCCCTGCTGGATCAGTCTCATGACGCGCGATCTGGCGGGGGCGCAGGCTTTCTACGGCGCGGTCCTCGGGTGGCAGTTCCGGACGGCCAAGCTGGGCGAGCAGTTCAGCATCGCGATGCGCGAGGGCCTGTCCGTGGCAGGAATCGGCATGCTGGGGCCCAATCTGCGGGCGCCGGTCGACTGGACGCCGTACTTCGCCGTCGCCGACGCCGACGAGACGGCCGCGCGCATCCGGGAGCGGAGCGGCACCGTCGCCGTCGGCCCGATCACCTTCCCGGTGGGCCGGGGGGCGCTGGCGGCCGACCGGGACGGCGCGGTCTTCGGCATCTGGGAGGGGAAGCTGATCTCCGACTGGCAGACCTGGCGCAAGGACGCGCCGGTCTGGCTGCGGCTGCGGACCAGGGACGCGCTCGACGCCGCGATCTTCTACGGCCAGGTGCTGGACTGGGCGAGCGAGAAGACGGGCTGCTGCGAGGTCGAGTACGTGGGCGAGGAGGTCGTGCTGCGCCAGGACGGACACGTCCTGGCCAGGCTCAGCTCCGGCGCCGTGGACGCCGCGCCGGACCCCATGGTCCAGGCGCGGTGGCACGTCATCTTCCCGGTGGCCGACGTCGCGGCCACCGTCGAGTCGGCGCGCCGCAACGGCGGCTTCGTCATCGGCCAGCGCTATACGACCGAGGGCGCGGAGGCGACGCTGCGCGATCCGGACGGCGCGCTGTTCACGGTCGCGGGCCGCGCCGCGCCCGCTCCCCCGTCGGCCGGGGCCGCATCGGCGGCCGCCGCGACCGCGTCCGCATCCGAGCCGGCGTCCGAGCCCGCGTCCGAGAAAGGCCCGGCCGGCGGGCCCGAGTGAAGGGCGACGGCCGCGCTGAGCGGCGGGCTCAGGGGCAGCGGTGCGACGGGCAGGGGCTCGAACGTGCGCGTGGGCGCCACCGGTGCGCCGGCCGCGAGCAGAATGCGCTGAGCGGCCTTCACCCGCCTGCTGAACCAGATCACCTTGCCGCCCTCGGTGCCGCAGGTGCCCCAGCTGTCGCTGAGGAACGCGACCGTGGCCAGACCGCCTTTCGCCGGGGACGAACTGGTCACCCGGGGCATCCGGGGATCCTTGTCCGCGACGGACGCGATCACATGCCGTCCTGTCCAGCGCAGCTCCACCACGCAGGACTTGTCGCCCTCCACATGCTGGACGACGTTTCCGACGAGCTCGTCCACCGCGCGGCAGACCGGGGAAATATGGTGCTCAAGGCGCCAGTACCGAAGATGTGCTGCCAGGATCCGCCGGATCTGCGGAATCCGCTCTCTGGATGCCTGCACTTCCATGGAGTAGCGGCAGGCGGTCGGGATATGCATGACCGTGGCTCCTCACCGCGACCTGTTCACCCATTCGCATGCGGCCCCCGAGTGCGAAGAGTGACCTCATGTCGCTTATGGGTCAACTAACAGACTGACCTCAGGGGCGCGGACCCGCAACACATCGGTTACGGGCGGTCACGCAGGCGCCGTAGCGCGAGGCGCCGGACGGCGCATAGCCCGCGGCCCGCGGGGAGTCAGCGCACGACCGCGTGCTCCACCAGCATCCGCACCGCCGTCGCGATCGACTCCGCGTCGATGCCGGCCAGCCGGAGCTGCTCCTCGGGCGTCGCCGAGCCCGGCATGCTCCGCACGGCGAGCCGCACCAGCCGCGGCACGGGCCTGCCGTCCGTGAACGCCTCGGCCACCGCGTCGCCGAGGCCGCCCTGCGGACGGTGGTCCTCCACCGTCAGCAGACAGCCGGTCTCGTCGGCCGCGGCCTGCAGCGTCGCCTCGTCGACCGGCTTGACGCTGTAGAGGTCGACGACGCGTACGCCGATGTCCTCCTGCGCGAGCACGTCGGCGGCCCGCAGCGCCTCGTGGACCGTCGCCCCGGCGGCGACCACCGTCACCCGGTCCTGGTTCCCGGTGCGCAGCACCTTGGCGCCGCCCCTGGGGAACTCCTCGTCCGGGCCGTACAGGACGGGCGTCTCGCCCCTGGTCGTGCGCAGATAGCTGACGTCGGGCAGGTCGGCCATGGCGGCCGTCAGGTACGCCGTCTGGTTCGCGTCGCAGGGGTAGTACACGGTGCTGCCGTGCAGCGCGCGGAACATCGCCAGGTCCTCCAGCCCCATCTGGGACGGCCCGTCCTGGCCGATGGAGACCCCGGCGTGGGAGCCGACGACGTTGATCGCGGCCCCGCTGACGGCCGCCATGCGCACGAAGTCGTGGGCGCGGGTGAGGAAGGCCGCGAACGACGAGGCGTAGGGGATGTAGCCGCGGGCGTACAGTCCGACGGCCGCGGCGACCAGTTGCTGCTCGGCGATGTAGCACTCGAAGAAGCGGCTCGGGTGCGCCTTGGCGAAGTACTCGGCCCGGGTCGAGTCGGCGACCTCCGCATCGAGTGCGACGACCTCCGGCCGCGCCGAGCCGAGCGCGGCGAGCGCCTCGCCGAACGCCGTGCGGGTGGCGACCGAGTCCCCGACCGTGTACCGGGGCGGCGTGTAGGGCTCGGTGCGCCTCTCGCGCAGGACCCGTGCCGCGGGCGGCCGTTGGACCTCCACGGTCACGAAGCGCGGGCCGCCCAGCTCCTCGATGGCCGCGTCCGCGTCGGGCAGCGGCTTGCCGTGCATGCCCTCCCGGTCCTCGACGTCGGCGACGCCGTGTCCCTTGTGGGTGCCGGCGATGACCGCCGTGGGCCGTCCCGTCGTGTCGTCGGCCTCGGTCAGCGCGGCGTCGATGGCGGCGACGTCGTGCCCGTCGACCGTGATCGTGTGCCAGCCGAAGGCCGCGAGCCTTCGGGCGTAGGCGTCCAGGTCCCCTTGGTGGCGGGTGGGGCCGCGCTGGCCGAGGCGGTTGACGTCGACGATCAGGGTGAGATTGTCGAGATGCTCGTACGCGGCGTGCTCGACGGCCTCCCACACCGAGCCCTCGGCCATCTCGCTGTCGCCCGAGAGCACCCACACCCGGTAGGGGATCTGGTCGAGGCGCCGGCCCGCGAGCGCCATCCCCACGCCGACCGGGAGGCCCTGGCCGAGGGATCCGGTCGCCGTGTCCACCCAGGGCAGCTGGGGGGTGGGATGCCCTTCGAGCCGACTGCTGCTGCGGCGGAAGCTGAGCAGCTCCTCGTCGTCCACCACGCCGACGGCGCGGTAGAGGGCGTACAGCAGCGGCGAGGCGTGCCCCTTGGAGAGGATCAGCCGGTCGTTGCCCGGGTGCTCGGGCCGGTCGAAGTCGTAGCGCAGATGCTTGGCGAGCAGCACGGCGGCCAGGTCCGCCGCCGACATCGAGGACGTGGCGTGTCCCGATCCGGCGGCGTCGACCGCGCGGACCGCGTCCACGCGCAGCTGCTGCCCTAGTTCTGCCAGTTGTTCGTAGCGCATATCGGTTCAGTGCTCCTTGGCGGGCGGTCCGCCGGGGAGGCGGGCCAGCTCCGGCGACGCGGTGTCCAGGGGGACCGACCCGGAGCGGACGAGGCCCAGCTGCACGGCCTGGCGCGGCAGCAGGGCGTCCAGCAGCCAGTCGGCGGCGACGCGCACCCGGTTTCCGGGCATGGCGGCCAGGTGGTAGCCGCGGGTGACGGCGCCCGCGAGCGGTCCGGACAGCGGCACGCCCAGCGGGTTCGCCGAGGCCTGCACGCCGCCGAGGTCCACGGCGAAGCCCAGGTCGTGGTGTTCGTACGGGCGTTGCTCTCCGTGGCCGAGGGAGGCCGCCGCGTTGAGCCCGGCGAGCCGGCCCTGGCGCGTCGCGTGCTGCGCCGTCATCGGGGTGAGCTCGCCCGGGCGGGTCAGGTCCGGCACGGCGGCGGCGTCGCCGCAGGCGAAGACCTCGGGGCGGCCGGGGACCGTGAGCGTGGGGTCGACCACGAGCCGGCCGCCCACGACGGGCAGTCCGACCTCGGCGACGAGCGGGTCGGGTCGCACGCCCACGCACCAGACCACCGTCCGGGTGTCGACGAACTCGCCGTCGTCCAGGAGGACTCCGGCCTCGGTGGCCTCCTTGACAGAGGCTCCGGTGCGCACCTCGACCCCGCGGCGGCGCAGCACCCGGTCGGACGCCGTGGACAGCCGCCGGTCGAGCTGGGGCAGGACGCGGTCGGCGATGTCCATCAGGACCCAGCGGGGACGCGGTGCGGCGGCGTCCAGCCGACGGGCCAGGGCGTCCGTGAACAGGACGCCCTGGGCGGCCACTTCGACGCCGGTGTAGCCCGCCCCCACGACCACGAAGGTGCGCCGGGCGGCGCAGTCGGCGACCGCTCCGACGGAGAGCTCCATCTGCCGGACGACGTGGTCGCGCAGGTACAGCGCCTCGGGCAGGCCGCGGAATCCGTGGGCGTGCTCGGCGACCCCGGGGATCGGCAGCAGCTTGTTGACGCTGCCGACGGCGAGCACGAGACGGTCGTACGCCAGCTCGCCGGGGTTCCCCTCCGGGTCGGTGTAGTGGACCCGCCCCCGGTCGAGGTCGACCCGGTCGGCCTCGCCGAGCGCGAGGCGGACGTGGGGCAGGGCCGCGGGGAGGGAGACGGTCACCCGGCGGGGCTCCAGGATGCCGGCGGCGACCTGGGGGAGCAGCGGCAGATAGAGGAAGTAGTCGGTGGGGTTGAGGACGACGACGTCGGCTGTGCCGCGCAGGGTGCGCGAGAGCGTGCGGGCAGCTTGGAAGCCCGCGAATCCGGCTCCCACGACGACGACTCGAGTACGGGTCACGATCGGCTCCGGCGCTAGACGGGAACGTACGGACGTGTACGGAATGCGGCGGGGACGCGCGGCTGTCCGCGGGGACGGCGGCGTACGGCCGTCCGCGGGGCGCGTCTCACTCGTAGCGGCGATCACGCCCCTCGTCGACCACCGGCGTCGACGGGGGCACGACGACGCGGCGTCGTTTGGCGATGCTGGTGAACGTGGCGACGCCGATGACGCCCACGGCCATCAGGATCATGCCGACGACCCTGAGGTTCGCTCCCTCGACCTGCCAGTCGGTGGCGAACGTGAGGATCGCCCCGGCGGCGATGAGGATGATGCATCCGCCCAAGCCCATGTGATTCACCTTCCTGTCAGTTCGGCTGCCGCTGCCGGGTACCCTCCCCGCGACCGGTCATGCACGCGCGGTCAGCCGCCGAACTCCTTGACGATCGCGGCGCAGAAGGCCTTCAGGTCGGCCGGCCTCCTACTGGTGATCAAGGTGCTCGGGGCGGCGTCGCAGACCACGACCTGTTCGTCGACCCACTCGCCGCCCGCGTTGCGGACGTCCGTGCGCACGCTCGGGTACGAGGTCAGCCGCCGTCCGCGCACCCGGTCGGCCTCCACCAGCACCCAGGCGGCGTGGCAGATCGCCGCCACCGGCTTTCCGGCGTCGACGAACCCCCGTACGAACGCGACGGCGCCCTCGTCCATGCGCAGCGCGTCGGGGTTGGCGACGCCGCCGGGCAGGACGAGCCCGTCGAAGTCCTCGACCTCGCACTCGGCCACCGTCCGGTCCACCGGGAAGCGGTCGGCCCGGTCGAGGTGGTCGAAGGCCTGGATCTGGCCCGGCCGGGTGGAGATCAGCTCCCGTTCGCCGTCCGCCTCGCCGACGGCCCGCCACGGCTCGGTCAGCTCGACCTGCTCCGCTCCTTGCGGGGCGACGAGGAACGCCACTCGCATCTGACTCACATCCTTCTCCGGGGTGCGGACGCTTCGGGAGGCACGCCGCTGGGCGATGCGGCCCGGGGGCCTGGGGCCCGGGGTCCGGGTGTACGTGCGCTCCGGGATGTACAGCCGTCTCTCTCCAGCGCGGCTGCCCGCCTCCGCAGGATTCATGCGCAAAACGGGCACATACGGCACTGTTTCCGGGCTTGCCCGGCAGCCCTTCGCACGGGCCGCGGGTCGGCTAGCTTGCTGCCATGGCGCAGACCGATGAGTTCGGCTCGGAGCTTGCGGATTTCGTCCGGCGCGTGGGGGAGCTGACGGCGGCGCGCGGCCTGCCCCAGCCCGAACAGCAGACTCTGCTCGAGGCGGCGCTCTTCGAGCTCCAGCACGTCGCGGAGAGTCTGTGGCCGCGCTACCAGCGGCTGGCGGCCGCGCAGCGGGGGGCGACGGGCGCGGACCCGGCCGAGCAGCAGCTGTTCAAGGCCGTCTTCCAGCGGCTGCCGCTGCCGGTGGCCCTGATCGGCGGGGACACCGTCGTACGGCGGATGAACCTCGCCGCGACCGAGCTGACCGGCGTACGGGCCGGCTATGCGGCCGGCCGGCCGCTGGCGGGCCTGCTGCGGCCCGGCGACCGGGCGGCCCTGCGCTCGCAGGCGGCGGCCGTCGCACGCGGCGAGGGCGCCCGCAGCCTGCGGATCCATCTCCAGCAGCGGCCCGATGAGACGCTGCTGGCCACCCTCACGGCGCTGCGGCCGCCCGCGGAGCCGCGGCCCTCGGTGCTGGCGGTCGTCCAGAGCGAGGGCGCCCAGAGCGCCCCCACGGCCGGCCGGCACCCCGCCGTGCCGGATCTGGGCGAGGCGACCCGGCACGCGGAGCTGACGGATCTCCTCGACGCCATGACGACGGCCCTGCTGCGCGGCCCGGACGAGGACGCGTCGCCGGGCCCGGACTGGGCTCTGGCCACGGCGGCCCGGGTGTTCGCCGGCCGGTTCGCGGACTGGGCGATAGGCGACCTGTCGGCGCACGGCGCGCTCAGCCGCACGGTCGTCCTCGCACCCGCCGAGGCCGGGGCCCGGGCGCTGCCGAAGCGGGTCGAGCGGCAGGATCCGGCCGCCTGCCCGCTGGTGGCGGAGACCGCGCGCGGCGGCACGTCCTCGCTCCAGGTGCGGCCGGAGGATCTGGAGTGCTTCGGCGTGGACGAGACGGGCGCGTCGGTCCTCGTGCAGGCCGGGGTGACCTCGCTGCTCTGCGTGCCGCTCCGGCTGCCGCGGGACGGCGGCGGCGGGCAGGGCGCGGTGCACGGCGTGCTGACGCTCTTTCGGACGGGGGCGCGGCTCGCGTTCTCGATGGCCGAGGCCCGGGCCGTGGACGTGATGTCGCACCACATCGCCCTGGCGATGCGGCGCCGGCCCGCCCAGCCGTAGGTCAGAGCGGTCCGTTGGCCGTACGTCAGAGCGGTCCCTCCGGGGGGCCGGCCTCCGCCAGGTCGCCGAGGCTCACCATGCCGACCGGCCGGACGCCGTCCACCACGGGCAGCCGCCGTATCGCGTGCCGTCGCATCAGCCAGACCGCCGTCGCCACCGGCTCGTCGGGGCCGATCGACACGCTCGCCGGGGTGCAGACGGACTCCGCGCTGACGGTGATCGGATCCACCCCCTCGGCGACGGCCCGGGTGGCGATGTCCCGGTCGGTCAGCACGCCGATCAGCCTGCTGCCGGAGGCCACCAGCACGCCTGCGACGTCCTGGGCGCGCATCAGCTGCGCCGCCTCCACGAGTGAGGCGTCCGGCCGCACGGCGGCGACGCCCGGTGTCATGACATCCCTTACGTACTGCGTCATGGCTGCCAGCCTTTCGAGGATCGCTCCGCGGCTCGTCCGAGACCTCCCGCAGTACCCCGGCGGGCAGAGGTTACGCATGCCGGGGCGGTCGGAGGGCAGCCGCAGAGCGAAGGAGGCCCTCATGTCGCCCTCGTCCGGCCTGACCACCGAGCCTTCCGCCGCCGCATCCGCGGCCCGCGAGCTGTCCCACTTCACCGAGCAGGCGATGCGCTGCGCCGACGCCTGCTGCGGGGCCGTGGCCACCGTCGCCGGCGACGGATCCGACCGCCGTGCGACGGCCACGCACCCCGACCTGAGCGCCCTGCTCTGCGTGGAGCTCGCATCCGGCGAGGGGCCGACGCCGAGCGCGCTGGACGCGGGCGAGCCCGTGGGCGCGCCCGACCTGCTCACCGAGGAGCGCTGGCCCGACTACCGTGCCGTGGCCCTCGATTCGGGCATCAGGTCCAGCGTGACCCTGCCGTTTCGCCGTACGGGGCTCGAGGTGACGCTCAGTCTGTACAGCTTCCGGCCCGGCGCCTTCCCGGGCGCGCCCCACGGCCCGGTGCGCGTGCTGGGCGAGTTCTTCGCGGAGGGGCTCGTACGCGACCGGCGCTGCCGGGCCGCCGTCGCCGAGGCCGACCAGCTCGCGGCGGCCCTGCGGACGCGGGCGGTCATCGACCAGGCGAGCGGCATCGTCATGCATCAGCGGGGGTGCGGCGCCGCGGAGGCGTTCGACGTCCTGCGGCAGATCTCCCAGCGCGGCAACCGGAAGCTGTCCGCGGTCGCGGAGGAGGTCGTACGCGACACGGGGCAGGGCCTGCGCTAGGCGGCGCCTCGGCCTCGTCGACCCGCCCCTCTTGTCTGCGGACGGCTGCCGGTTGTCTGCCGACTCTTGGCGGGCGGGAGGTTTGCCGGGCGGGGCCTCGGGCACCCGCAGAGAGTGCTTCGGACCGGAGGCACGCCCGTGGGAGCAGTCGCGCTCCCGGGCGTGCGCGCGCCCGGCGCCCGGTCTCCTCCCCACGGTGTCAGCCAACCGTCAGCACCGTCCAGGGAGTTGTGATTCCCATGCGTACGAGTCATCCGCACGACGACGCCCCCGACACCGACGAGGAGTTCCGCCGTCTCGCGGTCCAGCCGGAGGGGCCCGAGAGGGAGGCCCTGCGCCGAGGGATCGTGGAGGCATGGCTGCCCATGGCGGACCGCCTCGCCGGGCGGTTCCGCAATCGCGGGGAGTCCATGGAGGATCTGCGTCAGGTCGCGGCGCTCGGCCTGGTCAAGGCCGTCGACCGGTACGACCCCGAGCGGGGCAGCGCGTTCGTCAGCTTCGCCGTGCCCACCATCACCGGCGAGGTCAAACGGCACTTCAGGGACCATCTGTGGGTCCTTCATGTGCCGCGCCGCGTCCAGGACTTGAGGGGCCGCGTCCGCACCGCCTGCCAGGACCTCGCCCAGACGAGGGGCGGCGCCAGGCCGGGCGTCGAGGAGATCGCGAAGCAGGCGGCCATGACCGAGGAGGAGGCCCGCGCGGGACTCGCGGCGCTGAACAGCTTCACCGCGCTCTCCCTGGACGCCGGGCTGTCGGGCGCGGCCGACGGCGACCACCACACGCTCCGCGACGCGTTGGGCGAACCGGACCCCGCCCTCGACGTGGTGATCGACCGCGAGGCGGTACGTCCCCGCATCCGCCGCCTGCCGGAGCGGGAACGGCGGATCCTCTACATGCGCTTCTTCGACGACATGACACAGAGCAGGATCGCGGAGGACCTCGGCATCTCCCAGATGCATGTATCGCGCCTGATCACCCGCTGCTGCACCCAACTACGCGAGGAGATCATGCGAGAGGCGGCCTGAGGTCGGGGCGGGTTCAGACGCTCTCCGGTCGCCGGCCACAGCGCCCGCCCCGGCCGTCGGGCGCGACTGCGGGCACGTCCATGGGCAGGAGCGAGCTCAGACGCTCCCTCGCCCATCGACCACCGCGCAGCCCGCGGCCACCCTGGCGGTCGCGCGCGTGCCGCCCGCCGCGCGCTCGCGCCAGGCGCTGTCTTACCCGGCGACCGAGTGCCGGGGGCGACGCGGGCACCCGCCCTCGGGCGGGGGAGCTCAGACGCTCCCGGTCGCCAGCCACCGCGCAGGCGGCGGCCGACTTGGCCGTCGCGCGCTCGCGCCAGGCACCGCCCCACGGCGACCAGGTGCCAGGGCGACCGCGGGACCCGCCTGTGGGCGGGGCGAGTTCAGACGCTCCCGGTCGCCGGCCACCGCGCGGGCCGCGCCCGCCCCGGCGGTCGCGCGCGTGCCGCGCGCTCGCGCCAGGCACCCCCTCACGCGGCGACTGCCCACCGGAGGCAACTGCGGGCACCCGCCCGTGGGCGGGGGCGAGTTCAAACACTCCCCCGGCCCGCGGCCCACGGACCCGAGGACGGCTATAGACCCCCGCCCTCGGGCAGAAGCCAGCTCAGACGCTCCCCCGGTCGCCGCGCCCGACCCGGCCGTCAGGCACGTGCTGCCCAGCGGGGGCGGCTGCGGGCACCCACCCTCGCGCAGGAGCCAGCTTCAGACGCTCTCTCGGTCATCCGTCGCCGCGCCCGCCCCAGCCGTCGCCGCCGCGTGGCAGGCGCCGCGGCCCTCGGCGCGGGCGACGATTCGGCCCGCCTCGATGCGTACCGCGGCCTCCGTGCCGTCGCCGACCGCGCTCACGCCCGCCGCCGCGGCCAGTTCGCCCGAGGCGTCGTACACCACCTGCAGTCGCGGCCATGCCGACGGCGGGAACGCCTGGCGCAGACAGCCGCAGAGGTCGGCGACGGCCAGCCGGGCGAGCGGCATCAGCTCGCCGGGGCTGCCGGTGACCAGGACCGCGGTGACCGTCGCACCGCGCTGCGCCGCACGGACCATCTCCTCGGCGGCTTCCAGCCGGTGCAGCCCGAGGACCGCGACGACCCCGCCGCCC